>PAOP01000008.1 GCA_002708525.1 Candidatus Pelagibacter sp. | reverse complement strand
GATCCTAAAAATAACAATGCCTTAAAAAAAGCATGAGTGAAAAGATGAAACATTGCTACATGATAAGCACCAACACCAGCAGCAAAAAACATGTATCCTAATTGACTACACGTAGAATATGCTACTATCTTTTTAATATCGTTTTGAACTAAGGCGACAGAAGCTGCAAAAATTGCTGTTATCATTCCAACAATAGTCACTAAATTTAAAGCAGTTACAGAATATTCAAAAAGTGGTGAACATCTCACCACTAAGAATCCCCCTGCCGTTACCATTGTAGCGGCATGAATTAATGCTGAAACAGGGGTCGGACCTTCCATTGCGTCTGGTAACCACGTATGTAATAAAAATTGAGCAGACTTGCCCATTGCTCCGATAAATAAAAGTAAACAAATTAAATCAATAGCTTTTGTTTCAAAACCTAAAAAAATTAATTTAATTTCTAATGCGTTTGGCATTTGTTGAAACACTTCGTCATAGTTCACTGTTCCAAAAATATAAAATATTAGAAAAATTCCTAAAGCAAATCCAAAATCACCCACTCTATTAACAATAAAAGCTTTTATAGCAGCAGCATTTGCGCTTTCTTTCTTAAACCAAAAACCAATTAAAAAATATGAACAAAGACCTACACCTTCCCAACCAAAGAATAATTGTATAAAATTATCTGAAGTTACTAGAGTTAACATTGCAAATGTAAACAATGATAGATAAGCCATAAATCTAGGAATATGTGGATCATGAGACATATATCCTATTGAATAAATATGCACTAAAGCAGAAACAAAAGTAACAACTACCAACATTACAGCAGATAGTGCATCTATATTAATTGACCAATTTACATTAAATGTCCCTGAATTAATCCATGTAGAAATTATCAGATTATTTTCGTAACCGTTATTTATAACTTTATACAAAATAAAAAATGAAAGTAGAGAAGATATTGAGACGAGTAAACTGGTAATTATTTGAGAATTTTTATCACCTATTAATTTACCAAAAAAACCTGAAATTATTGAAGATAATAAAGGTAAAAATAGTATGAAATATTCCATATTACCCTTTCAGTTTATCAATTTCCTCTACTCTAATTGTTCCAGAATTTCTGTAATAAACAACTATAATAGCTAAACCAATAGCAGCCTCAGCTGCTGCAACTGTTAAAATAAATAGTGTAAAAATCTGTCCAGCAATATCATTGATAAATACAGAGAAAGATACTAGGTTAATATTTACTGCCAATAATATAAGTTCAATGCTCATTAATATTACAATCACATTTTTTCTATTTAAAAATATACCTACAACACCAATAGTGAAAATTATTGCACCTAAAGTAAGATAATGTCCTAATCCAATACTAAACATCTATCTTCACTCCTTTATTGCTTTCTACTTTAACCACTTCAACACCTTGTTCTCTTTCTCTAGAAATTTGTTTAAAATAACTTTGTCTTTTCAAACCTTCACGTTTTCTGAAAGTTAAAACAATTGCACCTATCATAGCTACAAGAAGTATCATTCCTGATAATTGAAATAAATGAATGTAATCTGTATAAAGAACCGTACCAATAGCATGTGTATTTGAAAGGTTTGAATTGATTTCTAAAGAAATACTATCAATTAAATCTGGTTTATGTTTCCAACCGCCTATAACTATAAGTATTTCGAAAAAAATAATAAGACTTACAACTAGTCCTATTGGAATATGTGCGCTTGATTTTGATGTTTTAAACCACTCATTTTTTTGCTGAGTAACGTTCAACATCATTACAATAAAGAGAAATAACACAGCCACAGCTCCCACATAAACTATCAACATTATCATGCCCAGAAATTCTGCGCCGATCATGATAAATAAACATGATATACTTATAAAATCTAAGATTAAAAAAAAAACAGAATGAACAGTATTTTTTGAAACTGTGACCATGATCGCAGATACAATCGCTATAAATGAAAAAATATAAAAAATTATTGCATGGGCTATCATTTTATTATCTGTGTGAATTATCTGCGTTTATATTTGCTGCTAAAACGCTTTCCCATCTATCTCCATTTTCTAAAAGCTTCTCTTTATTATAGTATAGCTCTTCTCTTGTTTCCGTAGCAAACTCAAAGTTAGGTCCTTGAACAATCGCATCCACAGGACAAGATTCCTCACATAAGCCACAATATATACATTTNAGCATNTCNATATCATATCTNGTNGTTTTTCTNCTACCATCTNNNCTTTCNTNTGACTCNATAGTNATAGCNTGNGCNGGACATACNGCTTCGCANANCTTACAAGCTATACATCTCTCTTCGCCATTTGGATATCTTCTTAAAGCATGCTCTCCTCTNGATCTTGGACTGACTGATCCTTTNTCAAATGGATAATTTATAGTTTTTTTTGGTTTAAATGTTTCNTTAACAGCAATTACTAATCCTGTCATGAAATCAAGCATTAGTATTGTTTTTAATATTCTTTTAATATTCATTTTAATTTAACGGTAATTTATCAAAATAAAAAAGGTAGCTTGCTGTTAAAACAACATATATTAATGAAAGAGGTAAAAATATTTTCCATCCTAATTTCATAAGTTGATCGTATCTATATCTAGGGACAATTGCTTTAACCAAAGCAAATAGTATAAATAAAAATAATATTTTTAAAATTAACCATAAAGGGCTTGGTAACAAATTAAATGGAAAAATATCAAAAGGTGGAAGCCAGCCTCCAAGAAATAAAATAGAACCCATAGCACACATCAGNAGAATGTTTGCATATTCGCCTAACCAAAACATAGCATACATCATGCCTGAATATTCAGTTTGATAACCTGCAACAAGTTCCGCTTCTGCTTCTGGTAAATCAAATGGTGGTCTGTTNGTCTCTGCTAATGCAGATATAAAAAAAATTACGAACATAGGGAAAAGAGGTATTACATACCACATATCTTTTTGAGCAATAACAATATCGTTAAGATTTAATGAGCCCACACACAATAAAACATTTATAATAATAACTCCTATTGAAACTTCATAAGATACCATCTGTGCAGCAGATCTAATTGCACCTAAAAAAGGATATTTTGAATTTGATGCCCAACCACCCATAATTATTCCATACACTCCTAAAGAGGACACAGCAAATAAATAAAGAATTCCAACATTAATATCTGCTAAAACATAAGTTTCACTAAAAGGTATTACAGCCCATGATATTAAAGCTAAAGTCATAGTAACAACAGGTGCAAGAATAAAAATTACTTTATTAGAACTTGCAGGTATTATTATTTCTTTGAAAATATACTTCAAAGCATCTGCCAATGATTGAAGTAAACCAAACGGTCCAACAACGTTAGGNCCTCTTCTTTTTTGAACGAATGCCCATACACGTCTATCTAACCATACAATCATTGCTACAGAAACTAAAACTGGTAACAATAAAAAAAGGATTTTATATATTTCAGAAAATAAAATAGATAGAGTTTCGGTCATCATCCCTCTGTCCCTGTTTTTTCAAAATTAGATCTACTATTTCTGCACTGCCTCATAGTCAAAGAGCATCTAGCTACGGCATTAGAAAAATAATAATCAATATGATCAGGTATTATATTTTCATCATAAAATTTATAAAGAGAGTTTTTATTATCATTGCCATCTTTATGTAGATTTACATAGTTTAACATCGAATCCTCTAATTCATTTTGACTTGAATATAGTTTTTTATTTTTTAAAAAAAGAGTCAATTCATTGATAATTTGCCAATCTTCTTTTGCATTACCAGGTGGATAAGAGGCCTTGTATGCTTTTTGCAACCTTCCTTCTAAATTTGTATAATACCCATCCTGTTCAGTAAAAGCTGCACCAGGCAGAATCAAATTTGCTTGTTCTGCACCTTTATCACCATGACTCCCTAGGTATATTACAAAAGATTTATTATTGTCGACTTTAATATTTTCTTGTCCAAATAAAAATACTATATCAAAAAAATTATTTGTAGTTTTATCAAATATATTATCTTGATCTAATGTAACAATATTTAAATCATAGCCACCTACTGTTGATGCATGATTTGATAATATATTTAATGCATTCCATTCGTTATTTATTTTATCCAAGGACGCTAAATAATTTTTAAATTGTTCAAAAATGTAAGGACCTGATTTCATTTTTAAAACAGATTGACCTAAAATTATAATAGGTTTTTTTGCATTTTTAATTTCATTTGAGATTTTGTGTTTGTTGTTAGTAATATCATTTACTGTTTTGGTATCATTTGATATTATCTTATATGGATATGTAAGATCGCCTACATCACCCAATGAATATATTTTCATATTTGAATTTAAATATGCTTTTCTAATTCTTGAGTTTAATATTGTTGCTTCGTGTCTTGGGTTGGTTCCAACTAATAGTATTAAATCACTCTCCTCAATTCCTTCAATTCTGCTATTGAATATGTAGTTTTTTCTATCATTTAGATTTACATAATAATTTTCAGTTCGTGATTCTATGTTTTTAGATTTTAATACTTTTTCAAAAAATTCTTTGAAAGAATACTGAGAATTCATACTATTTAAATCTCCTGTAAAGCCAGCTATTTTCTCAGGAGTAGTGTTTGATATCCTTAACTCAATTTCTTTGAAAGCATCATTCCAAGATATTTTTTCAAATTTATTTTTAATTTTAATATACGGGCTGTCTAATCTTTGGTTTTTTAAACCATCGCAAGCATATCTGGTTTTATCTGATATCCATTCTTCATTAATTGTCTCATTAATACGTGGCAATACTCTTTTTACTTCCCAACCATAAGCNTCTACTCTTATATTAGAACCTACAGCATCCATTACATCAATAGTTTCAGTTTTTTTTAGTTCCCACGGTCTTGCTTCNAAAACGTAAGGTTTAGAGGTAAGGGCNCCTACTGGGCACAAATCTATAACGTTTGCTGACATTTCAGACTCCATAGATTTCTCCAAATAAGTAGTAATTTGCATATTTTCACCTCTTCCTATTGCTCCAAGTTCCGGCACACCTGCTACTTCAGTTGCAAACCTTATACATCTTGTACAGTGAATACATCTTGTCATTTGAGTCTTTATTAAAGGACCCATATATTTTTCAGGTACATATCTTTTATTTTCCTTGNATCTAGATTTATCAATGCCATAAAACATTGATTGATCTTGTAAATCACATTCACCACCTTGGTCACAAACAGGACAATCAAGTGGATGATTTGCTAACAAAAATTCCATTACACCTTTTCGAGATTTTTCTACTTTTTCTGTATTTGTTTTAATAATCATGCCCTCTGCGGCTGGCATAGCACATGAAGCAACAGGTTTTGGTGATTTTTCAATTTCTACTAAACACATTCTGCAGTTTCCAGCTATTGAAAGTTTTTCATGATAACAAAATCTAGGAATTTCTGCTCCAGCTTGTTCACATGCTTGCAAAACAGTTAGTCCCTCTTCAATTTCAATATCTACATCGTTAACTTTTACTTTAAACATTTTCTTTATCCAATAAATGTTGATCCACAAGATATGGAATATTTTTTTGTTTTTTGATTATAGGGTCAAATTTATTTCTTTTAATAATTTCATCTTTAAAATTTCTTATTAGTCCTTGTACAGGCCATGATGATCCTTCNCCAAATGCACAAATAGTATGACCTTCGATTTGTTTGGTTACATCCATCAACATATCGACCTCATCTGGTGTTGCTTCACCTTTTGCCATTCTTTCTAGCATTCTCCACATCCATCCAGAACCTTCTCTGCAGGGAGTGCATTGACCACAACTTTCGTGTTTATAAAATCTAGCAATTCTTGCCATGCATTTAATGATATCTTGATCATTGTTGATAACAACTATACCTGCTGTTCCTAAACCTGTTTTGTTTTCAACACATGCATCAAAATCCATCTTTATTGTATCACAAATGTTTTTTGGTAATAAAGGCATGGAAGATCCACCAGGTATTACAGCTTTTAAATTATCCCAACCTCCTACAACACCACCAGCATGTGTTTCTATTAAATCTTTCAAAGGTACNCCCATTTCTTCTTCTACATTACAAGGGTTATTTACATTTCCAGATATACANTAAATTTTTGTTCCTGTGTTTTTAGCTCTTCCTAGTGATGAAAACCATTTTCCACCCCTTTTTAGAATTGTTGGTACAACAGCAATCGTTTCAACATTATTTATTATTGTTGGACATCCATATAAACCAATTAAAGCGGGAAATGGTGGTTTTAAGCGAGGTTGNCCCTTTTTCCCCTCAAGGCTTTCAAGAAGTGCTGTTTCCTCTCCACAAATATATGCACCTGCTCCATAATGAATATAGATGTCAAAATTCCAACCAGTACCNGCAGCATCTTCTCCTAATAAACCATCTTTATATGCCTCATCAATTGCCTTCTGCAAGGCTTGACCTTCATTAAAATACTCGCCTCTAATATAAATATAACATTTATTAGCATTAACTGCATATGATGCTATAAGGCATCCTTCTAAAAGTTTATGTGGTTCAAATCTTAATATATCTCTATCTTTNCAAGTACCAGGCTCAGACTCATCTGCATTGATTACGAGATAATGAGGTCTTGATCCAACNTCTTTTGGAGCAAAAGACCATTTTANGCCTGTTGGAAATCCTGCTCCACCTCTACCTCTTAATTCTGATGATTTTACCTCATTAATAATCCAATCTCTTCCTTTATTGAAAATTTCTTTTGTTTTATTCCAATCTCCTCTTTCTTTAGCAGAAACTAGATCTGGACCANAGTCGTTATATAAATTTTTAAATATTCTNTCTTTATCTTGTAGCATTTTTATTTTCTNTTAAAGTTTTTCTCAGATTTTCTGGTTCGGAACTTGTTCTACCTCTATAAGAACCTGGAATTATNTTTTCATTATTGACAATTTTTTCTATAATTTTTTCTAGTTTATTACTATCTAAGTCCTCATAATAATCCTCATTNATTTGAATCATAGGAGCNTTGACGCAAGCACCTAAACATTCGACTTCAACCCAAGAAATCTTTCCATCTTTAGATATTTGATTTTCATTTTCTGCTATTTTTTTTTTTACACACATCTACTAATTTGTACGCTCCTCTAATCATGCAAGGTGTTGTGGTACACACTTGGAAAAAATATTTNCCAACTGGTGCAAGATTATACATGCTNTAAAATGTTGCCACTTCATAAACTTTCATGTACGGCATACTTAAAAATTTAGCTATATATTTCATTGCTGATAATGGTATCCAATTATCATTTTGTCTTTGAGCAATATATAAAAGTGCCATCACAGCGCTTTGTTGTTTATTCTCTGGATAATTAGAAATTATTTTTTTAGCTAATAATTTACTTTTTTCANAAAATTCAAAAANTTCTGGCTGATCTTTTGAAATTTTTTTTAAACTCATCTATCAACCTCNCCAAATACAATATCCATTGATCCTAAAACTGCTGGTACGTCAGCTAGCATGTGTCCTTTTATTAAGTAATCCATTGCTTGCAAATGCATAAAGCCTGGAGCTCTTATTTTACATTTATACGGTTTGCTTGAACCGTCAGAGATTAAATATACACCAAACTCACCTTTTGGTGCCTCAACAGCTGTGTAAATTTCATCTTTATCAACTCTGTATCCTTCTGTAAAAAGTTTAAAATGATGAATTAGGGCTTCCATAGAATGTTTAATTTCTTTTTTTGGTGGTGGACTTATTTTTCCATCATCAGTCTTAATTGGTCCTTTTGGAAGGTTTGCTAGACATTGATTTATAATCTTTACACTTTCTCTCATTTCTTCAATTCTACANAAATATCGATCGTAACAATCACCATTTTTACCAACTGGAATTTTAAATTCTAATTGTTCATAACAATCGTAGGGTTGGGATTTTCTTAAATCCCATGGCACTCCTGAGCCTCTTAACATAACACCTGAAAAAGAATAATCTAAAGCGTCCTGTTTTGTTACGATACCTATNTCTACATTCCTTTGTTTAAAAATTCTATTATCGGTTAACAATGTTTCTAAGTCGTCTAAAATTTTTGGAAAATTTTTACAAAAATCTGAAATTTCTTTATCTAATCCTTGTGGTAAATCTTGATGTACCCCTCCAGCTCTAAAATAATTTGCATGTAATCTAGATCCAGAGACTTTCTCATAGAATCCCATTAATACTTCCCTTTCTTCAAAACCCCATAATGTAGGTGTCAGAGCACCAACATCCATAGCTTGAGTGGTAACATTTAAGATATGACTTAAGATTCTTCCAATTTCACAAAACATTACTCTTATATATTGAGCTCTTATAGGTACATCTATTTTTAAAATTTTTTCAATGGCTAAAGCAAANGCATGTTCTTGATTCATTGGAGCTACGTAATCTAGTCTATCGAAATATGGTACAGCTTGAGCATAAGTTTTACTTTCAATTAATTTTTCTGTACCTCTATGAAGAAGGCCTATATGTGGATCAGCTTTCTCAACAACTTCACCATCTAATTGTAAAATTAATCTTAAAACACCATGAGCAGCAGGATGTTGAGGACCAAAATTTAAGTTAAGTTTTTTTATTTCTTTAGGCATTAATCTTTCTTTTGACTTTTAATATATTTTGTTCCTTCCCANGGACTTTCATAATCGAANTTTCTNTAATTTTGCTCTAATTTTACAGGCTCATAAATTACCTTTTTATCATCTTCACTGTATCTAACTTCATTATGTCCAGTTAATGGAAAATCTTTTCTTAGTGGGTGACCTTCAAATCCATAGTCAGTTAAAATTCTTCTTAAATCTGGATGATTTTTAAATTCTATCCCATACATGTCAAAAACTTCTCTTTCCATCCAATTTGCAGAGGGAAATATAGAAGTAATTGATGAAACCAATTCATTTTCTTTAACAAAAAAGTCTAAAATTAATCTTTCATTATTTTCATGACTCAAAAATAGATATACTAATTTAAATCTCATATCGTTTTCTGGAAAATCTACTGCTGTGATATCAATTAATTGTTTAAAGTTAGTACTTAAGTTTGTTTTTAAAAATAAAGTTACATCAATTAAATCTTTATCATCGATACTCACATATATTTGATTATGTTTAATAATTGTTTTTTTAATTTTAGATGTTAATTCAGAATTAATTACTTTTTCAAGGTCTATTAAATTTTTCATAAATTTTACCTTTTAAAGGAACCTTTTAGTCTTATTTTTTTTTGTAGTTGCATTATACCATACAACAAGGCTTCAGCTGATGGTGGACATCCTGGAACGTAAATATCAACTGGAACAATTCTATCACAACCTCTTACTACTGAATAAGAATAGTGGTAATAGCCACCGCCATTGGCACAGCTTCCCATAGATATCACATACCTGGGTTCTGGCATTTGATCATAAACTTTTCTAAGGGCTGGAGCCATTTTGTTAGTAAGTGTCCCTGCAACAATCATTACATCTGATTGTCTCGGGGAAGCTCTTGGGGCAGCTCCAAATCTTTCTAGATCATATCTAGGCATTGATGTTTGCATCATTTCTACCGCACAACAAGCTANTCCAAATGTCATCCAGTGAAGTGATCCNGATCTAGACCAGTTTATTAAATTATCTAAAGAAGTTGTTATAAAACCGTTTTTACTGAAATCTTCAGCTAAGTCTTTAAATTCATCTGGTATTTGTTTTTTTTTTTTTCTTCTAAAATCATTTTATTCCCAATCTAAAGCTCCCTTTTTCCACTCATAAATAAATCCAACTGTTAAAATTGTTAAAAATATCATCATTGAAGCAAATCCTAACAAGCCTATTTTGCCTAATGATATAGCCCATGGAAATAAGAATGCTATTTCAAGATCGAATATTATAAATAATATTGCAACAAGATAAAATCTTACATCAAATTCCATTCTNGAGTCGTTGAAAGGTTCGAAGCCACATTCATAAGCTGAAAGTTTTTCTGGGTCAGGATTTTTAGGAGAGGCTAAATAATTAATTGCAATGAATGCTAGACTTAAACCTAANGCCAGTATTAAGAAAATTATAATNGGTAAATAATCANTTAAAAAATCCGCAAGCATAATATTGTATTTATTCTAAAAATTTTTGAATAAGAAAAATCTGGTAAGATTCATATTATATATTTAAATTATTCTCTTTTAAAGGTTTTAATTAAAGTAACTTAACAAGTTTTATATAAGTCTTTTTAACATTAAAAATAGTGCAAATTGGTCACGTTTTTAGTGGCGAAATACTTGCATAATAATTTTATTTGCGAATAATTATCACTTTATTGGCGGGAGTGAAGGGACTCGAACCCTCGGCCCCGTGCGTGACAGGCACGTGCTCTAACCAACTGAGCTACACCCCCGAGTGATTTTGGTGGGCGGTATACGACTCGAACGTATGACCCCCTCGGTGTAAACGAGATGCTCTACCAACTGAGCTAACCGCCCAAAATCTTGGAATTAATACATCAACAAAATAATAATGTAAATTGTTTATTACTGAATACTGGCTTGGGATTTATCGTCTTTTTTGGCTGAAGATAGCTCATCAACTTCATTCCACGCCACTGGTTTTNGTTCTTTAATTAAAGCAAGTTTCAAAACTTCATCAGCAGTTTCAACTGGTATAATTTTAATATCTGTTTTTACTTTTTCTGGCACATCAACTAGATCTTTTTCGTTTTCTTTAGGTATCAATACTTTTTTTACTCCAGCTCTGTGTGCAGCAAGTAATTTTTCTTTTAATCCACCTATTGGTAAAACTTGTCCAGTGACAGTTACTTCACCGGTCATTGCAATTTCTCTACTAACTGGAATATTAGTTATTGAAGAAACTATTGAAGTTACCATAGCTATTCCAGCAGATGGTCCATCTTTAGGTGTAGCGCCTTCTGGAACATGGATATGAAAATCTTTTTTTTCAAATACAGGTGGTATCACGCCATACTCTAAACTTTTTGATCTAACATATGATTTGGCAGCTTTCACTGACTCTTGCATAACATCTCCTAGCTTACCTGTAATTTGCATTCTACCTTTTCCTGGCATATTAACTGTCTCAANTTTTAAAATCTCCCCTCCAAATTCTGTCCAAGCTAAACCAATAACGATACCTATTTTATCATTGCTTTCTAATTCACCAAACTTAAATTTTTTGATGCCAAGGAAATCACCAATATTTTTTTCATTCACTATAACTTTTTTTTCTTCATTATTTACAACTTTTTTCACAACTTTTCTTGTAACTTTAGATATTTCTCTTTCTAAATTTCTAACACCTGACTCTCTAGTATAACTTCTAATAATTTCTCTCACTGTTCCATCAGCAAGATTCATTTCATCATCTTTAACACCATTATCTTTGATCTGTTTTGGAAGTAGATATTTATTTGCAATATTAATCTTTTCATCTTCGGTATAGCCAGGAATTCTAATGACTTCCATTCTATCTAACAAAGGTGGAAGTATATTTAATGTATTAGCGGTTGTCACAAACATTACGTCTGATAAATCGTAATCAACNTCGAGGTAATGATCATTAAATGTTGTGTTTTGCTCTGGGTCTAGTGCCTCTAACAATGCAGATGATGGATCTCCTCTGTAGTCATTTCCAACTTTGTCGATTTCATCAAGAAGAATTAAAGGATTTTTTGTACCAGCTTTTTTCATCATTTGTATAATTTTTCCTGGTAGAGAACCTATGTAAGTTCTTCTATGACCTCTTATTTCAGCTTCGTCTCGAACGCCTCCAAGTGACATTCTAACAAATTGTCTATTGGTAGCTTTAGCAATTGATTTTCCTAATGATGTTTTACCAACACCAGGAGGTCCTACTAAGCAAAGAATTGGTCCTTTTATTTTTTCCATTCTTTTTTGAACAGCTAGAAACTCAACAATTCTTTCTTTAACTTTTTCAAGACCAAAATGATCCTCGTCTAAAATTTTTAATGCTTTATTTAAATCAATATCAACTTTATCTTTATCTTTCTTATACCAAGGTAACTCAACCATCCAATCTAAATAATTTCTCACTACGGTAGCTTCAGCAGACATAGGACTCATGTTTTTTAATTTTTTAAGCTCAGCCATACATTTTTTTTCAACTTCTTTTGGCATCTTNGCCNTTTGAATAGATTTTTTTAAACTTGATGTTTCATCTTTACCTTCCTCAATTTCACCTAGCTCTTTTTGGATAGCCTTGAGTTGTTCGTTTAGATAATACTCTCGTTGAGTTTTTTCCATTTGTGTTTTAACTCTTCCTCTTATTCGTTTTTCAACACCAATTATACTTGTTTCATTTTCCATTATTTTTATTACAGCATTTACTCTTTTCTTAACGTCAAGAGTTTCAAAAATTTGTTGTTTCTCCGAAATTGTTGCATTTAAATGTGAAGCAATATTATCAACAATTTTAGAAGGATCTTTTAATTGTTTNATATTGTTAATTGTATCAGATGATATTTTTTTATTAATTGAAGTTAGTTTTTCTAATCTTCTTACAGCTGTTAATGCCAAAGGAAGAAGGTCTTCTTCTTTATTTAAAATTTCCTTTTGATACTCGTAAGTACATGAAATAAATTTTTCATCATCTTTAAAATCTAAAATTTTTACACGTTTTGTNCCCTCTACTAAAACTTTAACAGTGCCATCTGGCAATTTTAATAATTGTAAAATATTACTTTCGCATCCATATGAAAANACATCATTTTTTTTTGGATCATCAACTTCCGAATTTTTTTGTGTTACTAAGACTATTTTTTTAGNTNNCTTCATTACTTCATTTAAAGCAGTAATTGACTTATCTCTCCCAACAAAAAGTGGAATAACCATGCTGGGGAAAACGACTATATCTCTAAGTGGTAATAGTGGCTGTGTCATTTTAATTTCCATTGTGTAAATATGGATATAAAATGATAATTTGCAATAGGAAATTATTAATTATTAACTGAATTTTAGGCTGCTGATGTCTTGTCTGATTTGGATTTGTTCTTAGAATGAACTACTACAGGTTGGGATACACCTTTAGCCGCACCTGAATCGACTATTACTTCATCAATATTCTCTTGACCGGGCAACTCAAACATAGTTTTTAATAATATGTTTTCTAGTATTGATCTAAGTCCTCTTGCTCCAGTTTTTTTGTTAATAGCTTTATTTGCTATTTCTTTAACTGATTGATCTTTAAATGTTAATTTCACCCCTTCTAATTTAAATAGCTCTTGATACTGTTTTATTAAAGAGTTTTTTGGTTCAAGCAATATTTTTACTAAAGACTTTTCGTCTAAATCTTCTAATGTTGCTGTAATTGGTAGTCTACCTATAAATTCTGGTATCAATCCATATTTTAAAAGATCCTCAGGTTCAAGATTTTTCATCCACTCACCAATTTTTTTATCTTCCAAACTTTTAACTTCAGCACCAAATCCTATTGATGAACCTTTGTCTCTTTGAGATATTATTTTATCAAGTCCTGCAAATGCNCCTCCACATATAAATAATATATTTGTTGTGTCTACTTGTAAAAATTCTTGCTGAGGATGTTTTCTTCCGCCTTGNGGGGGAACACTAGCAACCGTTCCTTCCATTATTTTTAAAAGTGCTTGCTGAACACCTTCTCCAGAAACATCTCTAGTAATTGANGGATTTTCTGATTTTCTACTAATTTTATCTACTTCATCGATATATACAATGCCTCTTTGAGCTTTTTCTACATTGTAATCCGCAGCTTGTAAAAGTTTTAAAATTATATTTTCAACATCTTCGCCTACATAACCAGCTTCAGTCAAAGTTGTAGCATCGGCCATTGTAAATGGAACATCTAAAATTCTTGCGAGAGTTTGTGCAAGTAAAGTTTTTCCACATCCAGTTGGTCCAACTAAAAGTATATTTGACTTCGCTAGCTCAACATTTTTACTTGTTTTGCTTTCATAGTTTAGTCTTTTATAATGATTGTGTACAGCTACAGATAAAACTTTCTTTGCATGCTCTTGTCCAATTACATAGTCATCTAACACTGCACAAATTTCTTTTGGTGAAGGTAAACCATCTTGATGTTTTACGAAAGTATCTTTGCTTTCTTCTTTAATGATGTCCATACAAAGCTCAACACATTCATCGCAAATAAAAACAGTTGGTCCTGCGATTAACTTTCTAACCTCGTGTTGACTTTTTCCACAAAAAGAACAGTAAAGAATATTTTTATTGTTATTGCTCATAGTTATTTTTTCTAACGAATCAATANTATTATAATATTACATTAAGGTGTTTATAATCAAGTATAGGTTGAGTATAAACTATATATAGTTGTTTATTCTCTTTTATCTACAACTTTGTCTATTAATCCAAAGTCTTTAGCATGTTCAGGAGTCATAAAATTATCTCTCTCAAGAGCTTTTTTGATTTCATCAACTGATTTACCTGTATGTTTAGAATAAATTTCATTTAATCTTTTTTTAAGAGACAAAACTTCGTTTGCATGAATCTCAATATCNGTTGCTTGACCCTGGAATCCGGCAGAAGGTTGATGAACCATAATCCTTGAATTTGGTAATGAAAATCTTTTACCCTCTGCCCCTGCAGCCAAAAGAAAAGAACCCATACTAGCAGCTTGACCAATGCAAAGTGTATTCACATTAGGTTTTATATACTGCATGGTATCATAAATACCTAATCCTGCTGTTACTAAACCTCCNGGACTATTTATGTACAATGATATTTCTTTTTTTGGATCTTCAGACTCTAAAAATAATAATTGAGCTGTTACAAGTGATGCTACCGCATCATTTATCGGGCCAACTACAAAAACGATTCTTTCTTTAAGAAGTCTTGAATAAATATCGTAAGCTCTTTCTCCTCTACTGGATTGTTCCACAACCATAGGAACTAGAGTGCTTAATTTCTCAGTTAAATTTGTTGTCATAAATTGATTCGTTTTACTTATACAACTTAGGATTACTTTTTGCTAACTTTTTTTGTAATTTTATTTTTTTTGCCTATTTTNGCTTTTTTTGANGTATCTNTTTTTGAAGTACTAGAGCTAGTCTTANTCTTAGGTTTTTTTTTCTCTATTGGTTCATTTTTTTTATTTAGCTTTTCTTGCTCTTTTAAATTCTTTTCATTTTCTTCTTTTAATATTTTTTCAGCTTCGTCTTTTGTAATTTCTTTCTTATTTAATTTTGCATTTTTTTTAATTTGTTCAATTATTTTTTCTTCATATATAGAGCCTCTGATACTATCTATTGCTGCGGGGTTTTGTTCATAATATTCTTTGACTATTTTTTCTTGTCCAGGCATCATACGAAATTGTTTTTGAATTTCGGAGTTTATTTCTTCTTGAGATACATGTANCTTATTTTTTTCTCCAAATGCATTAAGTATTAAACCAGTTTTAATTCTTTTTTTAGCCTGCTCTTCTAATGATTTTTTATTTTTTTTAAGCTCATCTTCTTTCATTCCNTGGGATAATATTTTTACTTCTTGCTCTATTAAATTTTCAGGAAGCAGGTCAACTTTTTGTTTTTCNACTTGTTCTAATATTTGTTTTTTTGAAATCATATCTAAGGAATTTTTATATTCATCATTTATTTGTTTAGATATTAATTCTTTAAGATTGGCTAAATCTTTTGCCCCAAGATTCTTTGCAAAATCATCATTTATTTTTACTTCCTCTGGTTGCTTAACAGTTAAAACTTTACACTCAAAAACTGCTTTTTTATTTATTAAATTCTTATTGGGAAAATTTTCAGGTAAATTTACCTCTATGTTTCTTGTGTCATTTTTTTTTACACCTTCTAACTGTTTGTCAAAACCTTTAATAAACAGGTCTTTTCCAAGTTCAATTTGCATATTTTTACCTTCATTACCTTCAAAATCTTTGCCATCTACTTTTGCTTTATAATCAATTACAACTAAATCTTTGTTTTTTGAAACATAATTATCATCAGCTTCCTTAAAATTATTCTGACTTTTAGCCATTTGTTCAATTCTTTTATCTGTTTCTTTAGAGTCAATTTTTACAATGTATTCATCAATCTTAATATTTTTTAAAGATGTAACTTCAACATCAGGTAACTCAGTCACTGAAATTATATATTCAAGATCTTTGCCTTCTCCAAAAGATTTTAAATCAATCTTAGGCTGCCCAGCTGGTTTAATTTTATTTTCTTCTAGTGCTTTAGNAGTTGTATCTTTTAAAACTTTATCTATTACCTCTCCATAAACTGCTTTACCAAATTGTCTTTTTAAAATTTCTGTAGGAACTTTNCCTGGTCTAAATCCTTTGATAACAACATCTTTTCTTATTTCTTCATATTTTTCATCTAATTGACTAGATATTGTCTTCTTATCAATAGAAACCTTAATATCTTTTTGAAGTCCCTTTTTATTTTCAATAGTTACTTTCATAATACATACTTGGTAGGGCGAAAAGGACTCGAACCTTCACCGATTGCTCGACTGGTTCCTAAGACCAGCGCGTCTACCAATTCCGCCATCGCCCCAGTTAAATTATGCTGTTTTATATATTATTGAACCTATTTGTCCAATGAGAATAATAGTGTAAAAGAATAATAAAATAATAACTTTTAAGTAAAAATTTAAAAATGAGCAAAAGCACAATTGCTATTATTATATACATCTTAGGTATAATATTTGGAGCAATATTTCTAGATATATGGTCAGCTAAAACAAGTCCAAAAGCATTACTTGGAATAATATGGACAGCTATTTTCTTGATCGCTTTATTTTATGCTGAAAAAAAAGAAGACTAAAAATAACTATTTAATTTAACTTTTTTTGTTTTTATTTTTATTTCCAGAAAATTGTTTTTTCCTATCGAATGGATTGTTTTTATTTGAAGAATAATTATCTTTAAATTTTGCATATCTCTGCTTTTGAGCTTGTTTAAGTGCTTTTTTTGATGACATTTTTTAATTTATATATTGATTAATTAAATAAATGAAGTCATTAAAAAAATAATTTATCAATAAAACTCAATTGACCCTATCAAATTATATTTTTTATCGATAACAATCATTTCCCCAGAACCTGAGCCAATACCTAATATTGAGTTAATGACTACATAATGAGTCACTAAAATTAAATTATTGTTACCATTCCATTCATTGATAAACTTTTTAAGTTTTATAATTTGATTTTTTTCATTTTTTTGAAACTTGGGTGAATAAAATGAATTTAAAGCATCAAAAGTTTTATAATTTTTAAAAGCATTATTTGCTGTATCAATACATCGACACCATTCACTTGATAGAACTAGGTCAATTTTAATTTTATTAGTTTCGAAAAATTTGCCTATTTCTTTAGACTGATTGATGCCTTCTAAATTTAAATTTCTTTGCGTAGAACAATCATTTTTATCAAAATTACTAGGATCACCATTTCCCGGTGCTAAAGCATGTCTTATAAATATAATCTTTTTACCTTCTTTAAGAGATTTAACTAAATTTTCTTTAGCTGTTATTTTGGTAGAAAAAAATAATGATAAAAATATAAATGATATAATATAATATTTCATATTATGAATAATAAATTTAAAAATTTTAATAATTCAATAATTAAATGCTCATCTTGTAAACGTTTAGTAAAATTTCGAGAAAAAATAGCTAAAGAGAAGAGAAAGCAATATATAAATGAAAAATATTGGGGGAAACCGATAACAGGATTCGGAGATATAAATGCAAAACTTCTTTTTGTTGGATTAGCGCCAGCTGCGCATGGAGGTAATAGAACAGGTAGAGTTTTTACTGGTGATAGATCATCTGATTTTCTTTATAAATGTCTTTATAAAGCAAAATTATCTAATCAACCAAATTCAGATAGTTTAAACGATGGATTAAAATTGAATAAAGCATTTATTACAACTGCATTAAAATGCGTACCTCCTGGAGACAAGCCGCTTAAAGAAGAACTAAATACTTGTTTTGATTATTTTAAAGAAGAGATTTTATTTCTTAAAAATTTAAAAGTAATAGTCGCTTTAGGTAAAATAGCTTTTGATGCATGCAATATTTTTTTTAAAAAATATTATAATTTTAATGAAAAAATAATATTTGGTCATGACAAAATTTATAAACTTCCAAATAATATTTTTCTAGTAGGCTGTTATCATCCAAGCCCAAGAAATGTGAATACGGGAAGAATTGATGAAAAAAAAATGATAAATTTGTTTAAAAAAACAATTAAACTATCTTAATTATTTAATTAATTTNTCTNTCATTAAATCTGGNATTTTTACNGGTTTGCCATTNGAATTCACAGTAACTAATTCTATAATTGCTTCACATATTGNNTCTGANTTTCTTTTTATTATTTGTTTCATTANAAATGATGCTTTGTTTAATTTTTCAATATTAGAATATATTTGCAANTTATCTTCAAGTTTTGCTGGTTTGTGAAATTCTATATTGCAGGATTTTACAATTATAAAAGTTTGATATTGATCTTTAAGTATTTTATTGCTTAGGCCAATTGAATTGATTGCTTCTGTTCTGGCTCTTTCTATATACTTGAGATAATTNGCATAGTATACAACNCCTCCTGCATCAGTATCTTCATAATAAACTNTTNCTTCAAATGTGAATTCATCATTCATAATTAATCATATCAAAAATGTAAATTTTTTAATAGTAATGAATAATATTATGAAAATTTATATTATTTGGTTAATTGGAGTAATTTTATGGAATTTTAGTTATCCTTCCGCCACACCATTAATGGATGTTTTGGCTGCAATTATATTATCGTTTNTAAGTGTTGGATTAAAAAAATACTTTAAGATCANTTAGATGAAAAATAAATATTTTGATAATATGTAATTGACTTTTTTTTTGAGTTATCTGTATCTGACATAATAGCTACACCATCTAATTCATTTANATCAATTTTATGAAATTTCATAAAATCCTCTTTAACATTCGATTTTACAGTTACCCATTCATTTANATGGTTTTTTGTTGTTGAAANAACATAATCTATTGATTTTTTGGTAAATGGACTTCGCCAACTCNCTCCNACATCNTTATTACTTGAAAATACATAATTCACAGCTCTATTAGACAATGGAGTTGCTCCTGTTCGTTTTATAACAAAAACTCTCCCAGCGAAATCATGACCTTTTTTTGTATTTTCATTAATACCTTTTAAATCTTTCTCAACCATCCAAGTAATATTTATGAAGGGCGTTTTGTTTAAATCAATTTTTACTTCTTTTCCAAGTCCTGATGCAGAATTATTTGCTTCAGCTTTTAAAAAACTCCCAGCATCATTTTTTCCAATAGAATATAGNGTTTTGTTTTCTGCCCCTCTCACTTTTCTTACCTTAAGTTGTTTTAACTCTTCAGATACAAATTGGAATACTTTNACCTCAGACGCAAATGAAGTAATNGAAGTAAAAAATATTAAAACAAATGTGANAATTTTAATTTTCATTTNATTTTTCTATATAGATTATTTTTTTTAAATTGTAATTATTTACTAAATCAAAATTTAGTCACTATTTAGACAATTATTTCTCAATATTTGTCTCTAATTAAACAACAATGAAGCTATTTACTATTTTTAGTCTATTTGTATATTGGTCAGTGATTATTTCCGCTCCCATATTAACAAAAGATAATAATATTTTTTCAAAAAAAAACTTAATTAAGCCTTTAAAAAAGCCTCTTATTTAGGGCAGTAAAACTATTTTTGGTGCTGAACAGGTGCCGTCATGAATTTGTTTAAAAGCATCAGCGCCATTTTTTAATGCCCTAAACTCAATCCAATCCATCTTCCCTATCTTCTTATTCGCCAAAATATCAATTGTCTCTTTAAAATCATGGTTTGTATAGCAATAGGTTCCTATAAATGTGACTTCTTGAAGTGTTGCTTTTCTAAAATTAAATACCCCTGCTGGCTGTGTAAGGCCAATATGTATTATAGATCCACCAGGTTTTACAACTAAAATTGCCTGTTGTCTTGAAATCTCTAATCCGACGGTATCGAAAACCATATCAAAGCTATTAGGTTGCACGTCTGAATGATCTGGAGAAACCAATTTAGCATCTATATATTTTGAACATTCGTTTAATCTTAATTTGTTAGGATCTGAAATTGTAATATTGGATCCACCTTTGATATTTTTCAATAACAACGAACATAACAGACCAATTGCACCAGCTCCTTGAACTAAAATATTGCAATCTCTAATAGGTTTTTTAGATGATTTTTCAGCAATTAATACGGCGTGCCATGATACAGCGGTTGGTTCAGCAACAGCAGCTTCCTTTACATCTAAATTAGAAGGAACTTTATATATGTTAGTATTTGGTACTGTTATAAGTTCAGCAAAAGCACCTTGNCGTTCATAAGGTCTGTTCATTCCAAGCAATACTCTACTCGGACACAAATGTTCACTTTTTGAGAGACAATACTCACATTTACCGCAAGTGATTAAAGGGTTCAAAACAGATATCTGATCTTTAAATCTTCCATTTAAAATTTTTCCACTTACTTCATGACCTAAGATTAAAGGAGGAATTCTTCTTTCGTCTTTTCCGTGATATGCGTGCATATCAGATCCACAAATACCAGAAGCTTGAACTTCTAATATACTTTCATCNGGTTTTTCAACAGGATCTTTTTCNTCTCTATAAGAAAGTTCTTCTACACCTGTATATACTAAAGCCTTCATTTTNATTATTTATTAAGAAAATAATACATCAAATAAGCAGTTAAAGCACCGATTATAAAGTTAAATGATTGAAANGATGCAAGAGATAGATTCCACATGGTTGAAGCAGAAAATATGAATCCAATGATTAGAGAGTAAGTTGCTTTGTAGTTCCAGCCATTTGTATAAACGTATTCTGTATTTTCTTTAGGGTAAAATAATTCTTTGTGATTTATTTTTTGTGATTTAATTAAATAAAAATCCGCAATAATAATTCCAAAAATTGGACCAAAAAAAGCACTAAGTGTATCAAATGTAAGCAAAATATTTCTGGTGCTAAAAAAAGATAACCACAAAACTCCAACTATTAGTCCTGTTATCGCTATGATAACACCTGTCGTTTTTAAATTAAGGGAATTTGGAAAAAAATTTATTAAAGTATTTTGTGTTGCTACATAATTGGCTATTAAATTTGTTGAGAGTGAAGATACAATTATAAATATTAAAGCTATAAAAGTTAAATAAGTATTATCTAATTTTCCTATAATATCATTTGGATTAGTTAATAATCTATCAAAAGGTATAGCATTTTTAGTCAAAATTATTTCAGAGCCTAAAACTAATAAAATTGAAAATGCAGAAAAAATTATTAAATTTAAAACTAAACTTAAATTACCTTTTTTCATATCATTTATGCTTTTTACATTTCTTGAAAAATCTCCAAAACTAATTAATAATATTGCAAAATAAGCAAACATTGTTCCAACAATTGAAAACAATGGCAAAAGTTGATCATTATCAATCGATAGATCAAAATTAGTGCTTAAGGCAAATGATTGAGATAAACTCTCGTATTGCTCAGATAAAATAATTATAAAAAATATAATTAGTCCTAAATAAACAAATAGAGCTGAAAATTTAATAAATTTTCTTAAGCTTTCCTGGTCATTTGAGAATAATAAAAACTGCAATCCTAATGTAAAAATTAGAGATACCCAATCAATAATATTTAGTCCAAAGAAAAAAGATAAAAACAACTCATTACTATTAATCTGATAATCTANTTGATAAATAATAATTCTAATCAAATAGCTAATAGACTTAGATATAAAAAATGTTTGAACACCAAACATAAATAATCCAACAAGAGCTCTTACCAAGCCTACATATCTGGCTCCATGAAAACCCATTGATAATCTTAAAATTACAGGAAATGATAAACCNCTTATTTGTGAAATCTTGCCAATCAAATTAGCAAATATGTAAATTAATATAGCAGCTATAACAGATCCAAGCAGAACAACTGAAGAGCTTAAATCATACAAAAGATACAAGGAAGAGATTAATGAAAATCCTATTATGCTTTGAACACTTACACCCCAAAAACAAAATAAATCAAAAGTACTCCAATTTTTTTTATTTGGGTTTATAGAAACTAATTCCCAATTTTTAAGTTGATATTTATCTTTTTGGTGAATCACACCATCATATTAAACCAATATTATTTACTGTCCATATAAGACAGTCGGTAACCAGAGCACAATTTTAGGAAATACAATAATAATTATTAATCCAATTACTTGTAGTACCATAAATTGCATCATTCCGTAGTAAATATCTTTTAAATCCCACTCTGGAACCACGCCTTTTAAGAAATAAGCTGATAAAGCTACAGGTGGCGAGAGCCAAGCAGTTTGTAAATTAACTGCTACTAAAATTGCGAACCAAGTTAAATTAAAACCTAAAGCTTCAACTAATGGTAAAATAATTGGGACGATAATCATTACTATTGGTACCCATTCTAAAGGCCAGCCTAATAGAAATATCATCACCATTATCATCGCTAAGATTAAATATTTGTTCATTTCTAAGCCAAGTAAAAACTCAGTCAATAATGTCGGTGTTCCTAGTCTAGCAAATACTGCTCCAAAGAAGTTTGAAGCTGCAACTAAAACCATTATAAGTGCTGTGATTTCTAAAGTTTTAACTAGGGCCTCCTGCAATTTTGGTAATGTTAATTTTTTATATGCCACTGAAAGAAGAAGAGCGCCCATTGCTCCACAACCAGCTGCTTCTGTAGGTGTGGCAAAACCAAATAAAATACTTCCAAGCGCAGCAAAAACTAAGGCCGCTGGAGGAACCAATCCTAGAAAAAATTCAATCCATACTTTAGTCATGCTAGTTGCTCTCATATCTTCTGGTAAAGGAGGTCCAAGTTTTGGATTCAACATACATCTAACCGTGGTGTAAGCTGCGTATAAAGTAGCTAGTAAGATTCCTGGAAATATCGCAGCGGCAAATAAATCGATTACAGGAATTTCCATTATTGGTCCCATTACAACAAGCATAATACTTGGAGGAATTAAAATACCCAAAGT
>PAOP01000007.1 GCA_002708525.1 Candidatus Pelagibacter sp. | reverse complement strand
TGATGGCTGGGCAGTATTAGAATGGGAATGTTGTCTTAAACATCCAGAGGATGGAGCAAAAGAAGGTGCTGAGTTTATCAAAAACCACATCATAAATACAACAGACAAAGCGTTCGATGATTTTGCAGATAGTGGTGCTGATATTAAATCGAACAAAAAAATGCTTGGAATAGATTAATGACAAGAAAAATTCGCATTGGAATGATAGGTGGTGGAAAAGATGCGTTCATTGGTGGTGTACACAGAATAGCTTTAAGGCTTGATGGTTATTATGAACTTGTTGCAGGATCATTTTCTTCTAATTTTGATAATTCAAAAGAAACGGGAAAAGATCTTGGTTTAAAAGATGATCGTATTTATGAAACTTATCAGGAGATGGCGGAAAAAGAATCAACACGTCAAGATGGTATAGACGTAGTTTCAATAGTTACACCAAATCATCTTCACGTCCCTGTTGCAAAAATTTTTGCTGAAAAAGGAATACATATTATATGTGACAAACCTCTTGCAATGTCTAGTTATGAGGCTCTTGAACTAAAAAATATTATTGAAAGAAAAAAATTAATTTTTGCACTTACTCATAATTATACAGGTTACCCTATGGTACGTCATGCAAGATCATTGGTTCAAAAAGGTGAACTTGGTAATATTAGGGTAATTCAAGCAGAATATCCTCAGGACTGGTTAACTACAAAAGTTGAAGATACAGGTTTAAAACAAGCAGAGTGGAGAACTGACCCAAAAAGATCAGGNGGTGGTGGTTGTATTGGAGATATAGGTACACATGCATTTAATCTAATTAGATTTATCTCAGGATTAGAAGTAGATGAATTATCTGCTGATATTCATACTTTTGTTAAAGGCAGATTGCTTGATGATAATGCGCAAATTATGCTCCGTTTTAAAGGAGGAGCCAAAGGTTCTATTTGGTCTAGTCAAATTGCTGTTGGAAATGAAAATAACTTAAAAATTAGAATTTATGGAGAAAAAGGTGGAATTGAATGGAAACAAGAAGACCCTAATTACCTTGATTTTACAAATTTTGGTCAACCAACTCAGAGAATTACTAGAGGAGGCAGTGGTGCAAATGAAGAGGCAAATAAAGTCACAAGAATTCCACCAGGTCACCCNGAAGGATATTTAGAGGGTTTTGCAAATATTTATAGCGATGTNTCNAAAGACTTATTGGATGAAATAAATAAGCAAGGTTATGACAAATCAAATAGTTGCTATCCAACTATTACTGATGGAGTTGAAGGTATGAGATTTATAGAAACTGTTCTAAAATCAAGTAGGAACAATAGCAACTGGACTCGATTAAATAAATAATTAAAATTAAACTAATTTTTCCGTCTAAATTCCCAAGGNAAATCAAATTTCATTGACCACAATCCAAGTTTTCTTGATTTNGCATATTCTTGGTCCTTATGAAATTTTTTNTTAGAATATTTGGGATAATCAAATGCATAACCATTTCTAACTAATGATCTTGATATNCTTTTTCCATTAACAAAACATTCTCCTAAACTTCTGTTATATTGATCAGGTGTTGTCTCTAGTTTGCATTTAATTTCATTATTTCCAATTAATTCAATTAAAAAATTCTTAGATAACTTTCCACAGTTTACTTTTGTGTCGTTTTTTATACATGTTTGAATTTTTCCTTTATAGTATGACTCTGGAGCGTCTATGCCGGAAAATCTAATTTTTTTTCCATCTAATTTTATTGTATCTCCATCAATTATTAATAAGCTTGCTGCTTTTGCTTTTGAAAAAAAATTTTGTATTGAATAAAAAATTAATCCAATGATAACCGCAAAGAAAAGTAAAAAAATAATTTTATCAAATAAATTATTTTTTGTTTTCATGCCAGAGTCTCTATATTTTTTGAACTGCAGAACGCCAAATCTAATAACAGTTAAACCTAAAATTATAAGAAATAATTTTATTAAAAAGTTATCCATAATTTTTAATCATAAAGTTTTTAATCCTTTTTGCTCCTTCAACTATATCTTTTGTACTTCTTGCATAAGAAAATCTGATTGTTGAATTGCCTCTTTTTTGATCAAAATCTAATCCTGGTGTTATAGCAACTCCTGCTTGATTTAAAATATCGCTACAAAATTTATAACTATCATTGCTAAACTTAGAAATATCTACATATATGTAAAAAGCGCCATCTGGAGGTGAGAATGTTTTAAATCCAGCTTCTGGTAATTCTTTTAATAAAATTTCTCTGTTTTTTTTATAAACATTAAAATTACTTGTGAGTTCTTCCTTAGCATCTAATGCAGATAAAGCTGTTACTTGGCTAACATGTGGAGGGCAAATAAATAAATTTTGAGCAAGTCTTTCGACTTGTCTCACATGCTCTTTAGGTACAACCATCCATCCAATTCTCCAACCAGTCATGGAAAAATACTTTGAAAAAGAGTTTATTACATAACAATTATTTGAAATTTCTAGTGCTGATGTTGCATTAAATTCATATTGAATTCCATGATATATTTCATCACTTATAAAACTAACGTTATTTTCGAGAGATATATTAATTAGTTCCTCAAAAGAACTTTTATCTAACATTGATCCAGTAGGATTAGCAGGCGAAGCTACTAGAAGACCATCTAAGTTATTATTTTTTATATCTTGAGATGTTGGTTGGAACTTATTTTCAATTTTTGTCTCTATATCTACAGGAACTAAACTTTGTGATTTTAATATTTGCCTGTAGCTAGGATATCCAGGAGAGCCTATTCCTACTCTGGCACCTGCATCGAACAAAGATGCAAATGATAAAATAAATGCGCCCGAAGATCCAGTTGTAATTACAATTCTGTTTGGATCTAAATCTAAGTTATACCATTCACCATATAATTTAGAAATTCTATCTCTCAATTCAGGTAAACCTAAAGTAACAGTGTACCCAAGATTATTATTATCCAATTCTTTTAATAAATTATTCTTTGCATGTTTTGGAGCAGGAGTTCCGGGTTGGCCAACCTCCATATGTATAATATGTTTTCCTTTGGATTCTGCTTTACGTGCAGCCTCCATAACATCCATAACTATAAATGGATCTACTTTAGATCTCTTAGAAGATTTCATTTATTTTATTTTTTTTAATATCTCGTTTTCACAATACTTGACTGCTTCGTCTCGAGACATACCAGAATTTTTATTTTTTTGTGCAATAACACATGCGCTGATTGATTTGCTTTTACTATAATCACCGTAGCTAGTTTTGGTTAGATATAAAGCTAAAAAAGCTAAAATTAGAAATGCTATAAATTTATAATTTTTTTTCATTAAATATCTGTCCTTGCTATAAATCTTTCGTAAGCCAGTCTAGTGTATATTCCTAAATTTAAAAAGGGCTGTGGTGGTAATAAATTTGGTTTATTTCTGTCTTGAATAAAACCAATTTCTTCTGAATGTTGATTTGCAGCCATTAGAGCTATTTGTTCACCAAAAAGAGTGCCCACACCTATACCAGATCCATTATAACAACCAGCAGAGTAGATATTTTCATCAATTTTATCAAAAATTTGAGAGCTATTACCACTTCTACAAACAATTCCTGACCAACTATCTTCAATAATGTTTTTAGGAAGAAACTTGAATCTTTTACTAATGCCTTGAATATGAACTTTAACTCTTTTTTTTAATTCGATAGAGCTCATATAAAATGGATTTCTAAATTCTGCAGTATTTCTTATTAATATTCTTCTATCTTTTGTCATTCTTATAGTGGCACCCATAGGTCTTATAGGTAAAACGCCCCATTCTTTAGGGGAACCTATTTCTTCAAACTCTTTATCATTCAAAGGTCTTGTCATACTTGCTGTAAGTGTAATCGGAAAACTATAATTTTTTTTAATATTCAATGATCTAAAAAAACCATTTGTACAAAACAAAATTTTTTTTGTAATTATTTTATTTTTGGAAAAATTACATTCAATTTTATTATCTATTTTTTTCCAATTAAGTAATTGTGTGTTCTCAAATAATTCTACATTTTCTGGTAATGTATCAACCATAGACATTGCTAATTTACCAGGATTAAGTAAAACACCACCATTTGTATAAACTGCAACTTTATAAAAATTAGTACCTAATCTGTTTCTAAGTTCATCTTGAAACAAAATTTCATTTTCAAAACCTAATGAATTAAGTAAATCACTAAATTTTTTTGCTTTAAATTCATCTTTAATTTTAGATGATGCAAAATATTTTCCTGTCTCGTTCCAATCACAGTCTACTTGATATTGCTTTATATATTTTTTAACAGTATCAATTCCAAGTTCATAAATTTTTGTTTTTTTTTTATAATTATTTTTATCCTTATTTGAAGAAAATCCATCGTTTAAAGTAGTATCAACTAAATAACCTGAATTTCGCGCACTTCCCCCCTGGCCTGCTAACTGAGCATCAATTATTATAATTTTTTTATTTTTTTTAACTTCAGAAAGTTTTCTTGCAGCTGAAAGACCTGTGTAACCTGCTCCTACAATTAAATAGTCACATTTTAAGTCGTTTGATAATTCTTTATAATGACTTCTTTGAGGTAAATTTCTAAGCCAACCACAACTTTCGTCATTAATTAAATGCATTATTATAATTTAGTTAGTTACTTATTTATCATTTTTTGGTGCTAATATAACAGCAAGTATACCACCTATTACAATCATAGAGCTTCCAACGATTTCACGCCAACCAAAAGGTTCATTTGTAAGTATGCTAGAGCTAATTACTCCAACTATTATTTCAGAAAGGAAAAGTATTGAACACAAACCAGCACCTAATTTACTTGGCGACCAAAGAATGACTATTCCAGTTGGAATAAAATAAAATATTGAAATCATTAATAAAAAAGGTGCCATTGCAACAAATGCTTCTGTTGCAGGCATTGGACCAAGATAATCTGACAAAGCAAAACCAGCAAAAATGTTAAATATAGTTCCATAAAAAAAGAAAGAAAAAATTAAAGGAAATACTCCATCATATTTAGCCACTTCAAGTCGTATCATTCCACCAGCAAATATTGCCCCTCCAGCGAGTGCTAGCCAATCACCTGAATTTTCAGGTAATGGAAACATTGTTTGTTTGCTAAATACTATCCACAAACCTCCAAGAGCTAAAAGCAATGTAAACACTCTCTCTAAACCTGGTTTTCTTTTTAAAAATATTATTTCAAATATTGTTGTCCAGATTGGAGTCATGTAAAAAAGGATTAATGCACGTACTACATCGGTGAGAAGAAAACTCAACGCGTAGCAAATAAAACCTCCACCAATGAGTAACCCAGTGAATGGCAATTCCAGACCAGATGATTTGCCTTTAAACTTTCTCCAAATAGAAAGAGGTAATAAAATTAAAACACCAATCATCATTTGTGAAATAGTTCCCCATCCGCCTGTAAGGCCACCATCCTCTAGAATTCTTTGAGGCAACCAGTAAATGCCCCATGCTCCTGCTGAGAAGGCTAAAGCTATTGCAATTTTATAATGATGTTTGTGTCTAGCCATTAGTTAAATTTGGTTTATGTTTTGAATAATTATAAATATCTTCATAAATTTTAGCGAATGACAATAATTTTAAATCCTCTTTTTGTTTAGCTATAATTTGCATTCCAATAGGAAAGCCATCTTTATTAAATCCAATAGGTAAAGAAATAGATGGCAGGTAAAAAAGACTAGCAAAAATATGTACTTCTATCCATCTATGATATGTATCCATTAATTTATCATTAATTTTATCTGGATGTCTTAAATTTTTATCAAAAGGAAATGATTGTTGAGATGGTAAAGCTAAAAAATCAAAATGACCAAAAATGTTATTTACATCTTCTGATAATTCTACTCTTGAATTAAGAGATAATTGAACATCCTCCTCTGTAATTTTTACTCCTTTTTTNTATTCCCATATAGCTTGNGGAGTCATTTNATTTATATCATTTATATTCATNGCGATTATATCTTCATAAATACTTTTTGCTCTTAAAGTTCCCCAGCAATTCCATAATTTTAAAGCATCTATTTGTGGCTTTAAATTTTCAATTATAACTTTATTTTTTTCTAGAGTATTTAATTTATCGTTACAAATTTGAATTATCTCAGGTTCATATTGATAATTACCATTCATATCTGATAACCAGCCTATTTTTATTTTTGATAAATCCTTTTCACTTAATTTTGAATCTCTGAATGAGCTATTTAAACTAAAAGAAATTGGATCTTCATTATGCCGCCCAGTAATTACATCTAACAAAATAGACATATCATCAGGAGTTCTGGCAAGACATCCTGGCGTAGAAATAACTGGGATATTTTTCTTTTTTTTATTTGTTCTTAAATCAGGAAGAAGACCAGGAGTTGGTCGAAAACCATAAACGTTAGCGTAAGCTGCTGGAGTTCTACAAGATCCCATCATATCTGTACCATCTGCAAAAGGCAAAAGTTCAGCTGCAACAGCAACTCCTGCTCCGCCACTTGATCCTCCCGATGATTTGGAATTTCCATAAATATTAGATGTAATTCCAAACAATCTATTTGCCGTATGTGCACCTACCCCAAGTTCGGCCGTATTAGTTTTACCAATCATGATACCGCCTGCTTCTATTTGACGTTGGACAATTAGAGAATTTTTTTTTGGGAAATAATCTTTATATCCAGGAAAACCGTATGTTGTAGGAAAATCAACAACATCTAATAAATCTTTAGATGCCAAAGGTAAACCAAAAATTGGTTTATTCTTATCAAAGTTTTTGTCTTTATATTCAGCTTCTTTTATTATTTTCTCTTCATCTTTTATCGAAACAATAGCATTTAAAGATGAATTATATTTTTTAATTCTTTCGAGGTAATAATTTACAACTTCTTTAACTTTAACTTCTTTTTTCTGAATCAATGAGATAATTTCATTTACAGAAAAATTTTGAAACATTATAATTAGATTATCTTGCCTGTTTAATACTCTTAATCACCAAGTCTTTTACTTCATCAAATGAGGCTTTTTTTGGATTTTGTCCATAAGCTTGGTCTAACATTGATTTTTTTGCAATTCTCTCATAGCTGTCTTCAGGAACNCCAATTTCATTTAACCCTCTAGGAATTTTTAATCTATCCAACATTTCATTTAAATTATTTTTGAAACCATCAACTGAATGGTCTTCAAATTGCATTGCTTGTGACATTCTTTTAACTTTTTCCTCTAAACCTGGCAGATTGTAATCCATGACTGCTGGTAAAATTATAGCATTTGTTAGTCCGTGATGAGTATTATATTCTGCACCTACCATATGAGAAATAGCATGCACTAAACCTAGCCCCTTTAAAAAAGCTACACCTCCAAGATAAGAACCAACAATCATACCTCCTCTTGCTAAAAGATTATCAGGTTCTTCTACCGCTAAATATAGAGATTTTGAAATTAAAGATAAACTTTCTAAAGCTGATCCATCGCATAAAGGATGAAACAACGGAACACTGTAACCTTCAATAGCATGTATCATTGCGTCTATTCCTGTCCACGCAGTTAAATTTGCAGGTAATTTTAAAGTAAGCTCTGGGTCTACAAGCGCTAAACAAGGTCTCGCATCAGGATGCCATAAACAAAATTTCATTCCTTTTTTAGTATCCGTAACCATTGCAGTTATTTCTGTTTCAGCACCTGTTCCTGCAGTAGTTGGTATAGTTATTATTTTTGGAAATGGGTTTTGTCCTTTTAAATCTTTTGGAACTTTTTCTAAAAACTCAAAATCCCATAGTGGGATTCCACTCTCAACAGTTAATGAAATTGCTTTACCACCATCCATTGCACTACCACCACCGATAGCAATAATTGCATCGTGATTTCCTTCCCTGAATTTTTTACATCCTCCTTCTATTTCATCATCCCTCGGATTAGGTGATATATTTGAATATATGTCTGATTTAACTTTTGCATCAGAGAGAAAATTTGATAAATCGTTAATAAAAGGTAAATTTACGCTCCCACTATCAGTCACAATTAATGCATTTGTAATATTGAAATTATTACAGAATTTCCCAATTTCTTTAAATCTTCCTGGGCCATATGCTGTAAAAGTAGGAAAAGTCCAATCTTGTTTGGAGAGTAAATCGGCTTCATTTAATTTGAAAAAATTCATTTTATTTGTAAGGTTTATACAATTTTATATAAATTATAAATGAATATTTCATCAGAAAAAGTTGATATCAAAAAAACTTACTTAGCAATATTAACGATGCTAACTGCAGTGTTATGTGTAGATTTATATATGGTAGTCATTAAATTTTTAGGTGATGATTATACTGTTTTCCAGCTAGCTGTATTCAGAAACGTCGCAGGTATAATTCCACTTATTTTTTTGATTTTGTTTACTAAAGAATATTTTTCCATATTTCAAAATTTAAATAAACACTTTGTATACTTGAGTTTTTTAAGAGGTTTATGTTTTCTTGCTATGAACATCTTTGTCTTTATTTCTGTAATAAATTTACAGTTTGCAACAGCCATGACGCTTACTTTCTCTTCACCCTTTTTTATTGTCTTGCTCTCCATATTTTTTTTGAATGATAAAGTTGGTATTTATAGATGGTCTGCAATCTTTATAGGGTTTTTTGGAGTTATTTTGATAACTAAACCCACAAGTGATATATTTAATTTCTACTCAATTTTTCCAATTTTAACAGCAATAGCTTGGGCATTTTCAGTTATAATCTTAAAATTTATTCCTGAAGGTCATTCAACGGCAAAAATACAATTGTATACTTTAATTTTTAATGTCTTGGGAGGAGTAGTATTATTTTTAGTTACTTCTGGTCATGCTGAAATAAAAAATAATCAAGATTTCTTACTTATGATTTTGACAGGAATTTTAGGTGGAAGTGCAGCAATTTTGTTTATCTTTTCCTATCGTTTAATATCAGCAAGTAAAATGGCATCTTTTGAATATTTTGGGATACCTTCTTCCTTTATTTTGGGTTGGTATTTTTTCAATGAAGCTCCATGGGAACAATTATTCCCTGGTGTTTTTGTAATAGTAATTGCTGGATTAATTATTATTTGGAGAGATTCTGTTAAACAAAAAAAATTAGAGGTAAGTAGAAAAATTAACTAGCTGACTTCATTGACTTCATGACAATTGCACGGTCTATTTCTCCTAGCAACTCACCAGTTTCATTGCATATAACAGGAAATGCTTTATCGCTATCAACAAGTTTATCAATTAATGTTTCAATTTTAGAATTGTCTAAAATGCAATTTGTTTTTGATTTGTAAAAATCTTTTGTATCGGCGCAGCACTCTTTTCGCATGACCTTAGATGCACTTAAAACTTTATATTTTGGAACATCTTCACAAAAATCTTTTACATACTGATCTTTAGGATTGGCTACAATTTCTTCTGGTGTACCAACTTGAGATACCTCGCCATCTTTCATTATTGCAATGTGATCAGCCATTTTAATTGCTTCTAAAAAATCGTGAGTAATAAATACCATCGTTTTTTTCACTTTCTCCTGAATATTTAAAAGCTCATCTTGCATTTCTCTTCTAATAAGTGGATCTAAGGCTGAGAAAGGTTCATCAAAAATTAATATTTCAGGATCTACAGCTAGCGCTCTTGCTAAACCGACTCTTTGTTGCATTCCTCCTGATAACTCTCTTGGATAATTATCTTGCCATCCGTCAAGCCCAACCATTTTTAATACTTCCATTGACTTTTCAATTCTGTCTACTTTTTTAGTACCCCTTACCTCTAATCCGTAAGCAATATTATCAATCACTGTTCTATGAGGAAATAATCCAAAATGCTGAAACACCATGCTCATTTTATTTCGTCTTAGACTNAATAATTCTCGGTTACTCATTTTTGTGACCTCAACATCATCCATTTTTACAGTTCCTGCTGTTGGTTCAATNAGTCTAGAAATACATCTTACTAATGTTGATTTNCCACTTCCTGATAAACCCATAACAACAAATGTTTCACCTTTTTCAATTGAGAAACTAACATTTTTCACAGCAACAACATGTCCTGTTTTCTCTTGGACTTCTTTTATTGAAAGATTTGGATCTAAATTTTTCATTATTCTCTTCTCATCTGGTCCGAAAAGCTTCCAAATGTTAGAGCATGTAATTTTTTGACTAGAGCTCATATATTTTTAAAATTAACTAAAGATCAAAATAGACAATATTTTCCTTTAAATGTAAAATAATTTATTCTAATTTAATTGATTAAAATGGCTAATTTAACACAAACCTTAAATAAGACAAATCAATCAAAAAATATAATTACATATTCAATTATTTTATTAGTTTTTGTTATTGCTTTGGTGCTTTCTTCTCAAAGCGATGGTCCTTCTAAATTTCCTAAAGTTGTAACAGATGAATTTACATTCACAGCATGGGTAAATGAAGGTGAGGATTATCTTAAAAAAAATTACAGATGGATTACAAAAATTATAGCAAACTATATTAAGGGAGGTTATTACTTCCTCGAAGATTTTCTACTTGAATCACCTTGGATATTAGTTGCTGGAATTTTAATTCTACCCTGTTTTATTGTTGGAGGATTAAAATTAGGTTTATATTCATCTTTTGTAATTTACTTTTGGGGTGCCACAGGTTTGTGGGAAGCTTCTCTGCAAACTGTAGCTTTAATGGGTCTATCTGTATTTTTATGTGTTTTTTTTGGGGTTTTACTGGGGATAGGGTGTTCGCAAAGCGATAGGTTTGAAAATTTTATGAAGCCAGTTTTAGACACTATGCAAGTCATGCCAGCATTTGTCTACTTATTTCCAGCATTATTTTTTTTCGGTATTGGAGGCGCACCAGCAATATTGGCTACTATGATTTATTCTATGCCTCCTATTATTAGATTAACCAACACTGGTATTCGACAAGTTTCAAAAGAAACAGTGGAGTCAGCAACTTCATTTGGATCTAGTAAATTACAACTATTATTAAAAATTAAAATTCCTATGTCTCTTCCAAGTATTATGATGGGTATTAACCAAGTAATTATGATGGCACTAGCTCTAGTGGTATTAGCATGCTTTATTGGCGCTGAGGGAATTGGAGGTCAGGTTTGGCAGGCAATAAGAAGACTTGATGTNGGGTGGGCTATGGAAGGAGGTCTTTGTATATTATTTATGGCAATAATGTTTGATAGATTTAGTAAAGCTTGTAGCAAAACAGAGGAAAAACTTCCTTCAAATGTGACAAAATTTTATTTATTACCTCAAAGCTTTGAAAAATATCTGTTAGCTAGAATTATAGAAATGCCACTAGGCATTGTAAGTAAAATTATAGATTTAGTTTGTACTAAAATAACAAATTTNNTAGCNCTATTTACAAGTGCNATAATTTCAATTTTCAATAAGNCCATTGCAAATGATATTGGTGAATTTNTNAGTAGAAGATTCTATCTAATTCCATCTTTAATAATCTTGTTTATTATTTCTTATATAGACTCAAATTTATATGAAATTGGTACATTTCCAAAAGAATGGAAATTATCTATAAGACAACCAATTTCAAATGCTGTTGAGTCATTAACTGTCGATGAAGGCTTTATNGCNTTTTCCAAAGGATTAAGAGGATTTGTTTATTTAAATCTGTTAAGACCTTTAGATATTTTTTTAACTCATACGCCTTGGTGGTATACATTAGCAGTATTTGCAAGTATCGGTTACTTTACGGTAGGTTTGAGATTTGCAATTATTACTATTATGCTTTTACTTTTTATAGGAGCTTGTGGAATTTGGCCTCAATCNATGATTACGTTATCTTCAGTTTTGGTCTCTGTATTGTTATGTTTTATNATTGGNGTNCCTCTTGGAATAATAGCATCNTACAGTGAGAGNTTTANAAATATTCANNANGTTGTNNTNGANGCNATGCAAACACTTCCTTATTTTTGTTATTTAATTCCAGTATTGATGTTTTTTGGAGGTGGTATAGTTTCGGCAGTTCTAGCAACAGTTATATATTCTATCCCCCCAATAATTAGATTGACAGCGTTAGGGTTAACTCAAGTTTCTGTTACTTATTCAGAAGTATCAAGATCATTTGGTGGCTCACTATTACAAACATTAAATAAAGTTAAGTTTCCTTTGGCGGTTCCTAGTTTAGTTATAGGTTTCAATCAAACTGTGATTATGGCTTTTGCCATGCAAATTGTGACTCCACTCATAGGTGGAAAAGGTCTTGGATTGGAAGTTTTTAATGGATTAGCAAGATCAGATACTGGAAGAGGATTGGCTGCGGGAGTTGGTATTGTGCTTCTTGCGATTATTATTGATAGAATAAGTCTTGCTTGGACGAAAAAACAGAGAATTGCTTTAGGTTTAGCAAAAAAATAATATGGCCAAAGATAAAGGTCTACCTTTAACTAGTACTCATTGGGGAACATACAGAGCAAAGGTAAAAAACGGTAAAGTTCAAGAACTTATAGGCTGGGAGCACGATAAAGATCCCTCTCCTATTGGTCCTGGAATTCTTGATGTTCAAGATGGACCAACTCGAATAGATGCACCGATGATTAGAAAAAGTTGGTTGGAAGGCGGACCAGGTACTCGTAATGAACATCGAGGCACTGACCCTTTTGTAGAAGTAAGCTGGGAAAAAGCAGAACAGCTTGTAGCAGATGAATTAAATAGAGTAAAAAATAAATACGGAAATTCATCAATATTTGGCGGTTCATATGGTTGGGCTAGCGCTGGAAGATTTCATCATGCTCAAAGTCAACTTCATAGATTTTTAAATTGCATTGGCGGTTACACACGATCTAAGTTTACTTATAGTTTTGCAGCTGCAGAAGCAATGGTTCCTCATATACTTGGAAGCTATAGGGCATTTCTTGATACGTGTACTAGTTGGGATTTAATAAAAAAAAATACAGAGCTTTTTATTTGTTTTGGTGGAATACCATTAAAAAATGGACAAATATCTCAAGGTGGCACTGGACATCATTATCAAAAAGAAAATATTCTTCAAGCTGCAAAATCTGGAATAGAATTTATTAATATAAGCCCTTTAAAATCAGATTTAATTGAAGGAGCTAAAGGTGAATGGATAGCAGCAAGACCAAATACTGACACAGCTCTTATGCTAGGATTGGCTCATACTATTCATATAGAAGGATTAAGTGATAAAAAATTCTTGAATAAATATACAGAAGGATTTGAACAATTTTTACCTTATCTATTAGGAACAAATGATGGCATTATAAAAGATGCTAATTGGGCTGCTGAAATTTGTAATATACCTGAAACTAAAATAATTGAACTTGCTAGAAAAATAGCATCAAAAAGAACTATGATCTCTGTTAGTTGGTCATTAACTAGACAAGATCATGGAGAACAACCATTTTGGATGGCAATAATGTTAGCGTCAATGGTTGGACAAATTGGTCTACCTGGAGGTGGATTTGGATTTGGTTATAGTGCAACCAATTACATTGGTGGTCAATTCACAGTTCTTCCAGGCGCAGCATTTCCTCAAGCAGAAAATAAAATTGATAATTTTATACCTGTTGCAAGAATTAGTGATCTATTACTTCGTCCAGGTGAAAGTTTTGATTTTGATGGGAAGTCCTATAAATATCCAGATACTAAAGTAGTGTATTGGGCGGGAGGAAATCCTTTTCATCATCATCAAGATATAAATCGNTTNATNAAAGCTTGGGAAAAACCNGATACNATTATATCNAATGAATGGTGTTGGAATACACTTGCTAAAAGATCTGATATTGTTTTACCNTGCACAATACCTCTTGAGAGAAGCGATATAATGATGACTCCACGAGACCCTTATGTTGTATCNATGTCAAAATTAATAGAACCTCACGGTAAAGCTAGGAATGACTTTGAAATATTTACTGGAATTGCAGATAAAATGGGCGTGAAAGAAAACTTTACACAGGGAAGAGATCAAGAACAATGGCANCGATGGATATATGAAGAAACTTTTGAGCGTGCTGCTGCTGNAAATATAAAAATGCCTAGTTATGAAAAATTTAGAAAAGATAAATGGTTTAAAATTAAAGATCCATCTAAACCAACTCTAATGCTTAAAAATTTTAGAGAAGATCCAATAAAAAATCCATTATTAACNCCTAGTGGAAAAATTGAAATATTCTCAANAACAGTTGCAAGTTTTGGATATGATGATTGTCCTGGTCATCCTGTTTGGATTGAACCATGTGAATGGCTTGGCCAAAAGAACAAAAAATTTAATATCCATTTAATCTCAAATCAGCCTAAAAATAAATTACATAGTCAAATGGATCACGGAAAATATAGTAAATCTTTTAAAATTAATGGTAGAGAACCAGTAGAAATAAACCCTGTAGATGCTCAAAACAAAGGTTTAAAAAATGGAGATATCGTGAAATTATATAACGATCGTGGCGCTTGTTTAGCAGGTGTTAAAATTGATGAAAAAGTAATGCAAGGAGTTGCTCAAATAAGTACTGGGGCATGGTATGATCCAAAAAACCCTCTGGAGCATGGAAGTATTTGCAAACATGGAAATCCTAATATATTAACTCCTGATAAAGGGACTTCAAAACTTGGGCAAGGTCCAATTGCACATTCTTGTCTTATAGAAATGGAAAAATTTAAAGATGAACCTCCNAAAATAACTGCTTATGATCCTCCNGTTATTATCAGAATGGATAAATCTTTAAATTAGAAAAAGGAATTTACAATGGGAAATTTTCAAGAGTTATCTGACCTTAAAAAAACAATTAAAATTAGTGCACGAAGATTTGAAGAGTCTCCTTTTATAGAAAGAACTTATAGTCCAAAAATGGTTAGAGGCGTTTATGCTGGTAGATATTTTGCAATCTCAACTGATGAAGACTCTATTAAAAAATATTGGCTACTGAGACAAAAAGCAGTTATTTTTGATGTTCCTGAAAAACCTGTNGAAATATCTGGACCTGATGCAGTGCCTTTTCTAGAGAAAATATTAACAAGAAAAGTTTCAAAAGTTAATGAAGGAAGAGGTTATTATTCACTTGCATGTACTCCACAAGGTGGAATATTTATGGATGGAGTTTTATTTAAATTNAATGAAAATAAATTTTGGTATGTTCAAGCGGATGGNCCATTTGAAGATTGGCTNNTAGCACACTCTTCTGATTATGATGTTAAAATTTCTGATCCAAGATCAAGAGTCTTACAAATACAAGGTCCTGCGTCTTTTGATATTATGAAAGCTGCATCTAATGGAAAAATTAATGAAAATATGAAGTACTATCAATCTAATTATTTTGATTTAGGGGGACAAAAACTTTATGTTTCTAGATCAGGTTTTACTAATGAACTTGGATTTGAAATATACTGTGATGGATTTAAAACAGATCATTTGGCACTTTGGGACCATTTAATGAATTGTGGAAAGCCATTTGGTATGGAATTTTCATCTACTCGAGCAATGACCATAAGAAGAATCGAAGGTGGAATATTAGGAAATTTAACAGATATAGATACATCAATAACACCTTTTGAGGCTGGTTTAGAATTTTTTGTTAATATGGATAAAGAGGATTTTATAGGTCGCAAGGCTTTAATGAATAAAGATAAAAGACCATGTTTATTCGGTATTACTTGTAAAACAGAAACACCTACCTCTAATAGTAATGTTTTAGATGGAAATAAAGTTGTTGGACATATTACTGCTGGTGTAAAATCTCCAACATTAAAATTAGGAATTGGTTATGTNAGATTTCATCAACCTGGAGATTGGCNTGGTAAAGAATTGNTACTTAAACTAACAAATGGAAAAATGNNCCCTTGCAGTGTTGTCAATCTTCCATTTTTTGATCATGACAAAAAGATTGTTAAGGGTATAGATAGAACAATACCTAAAAAATCATAAAATTTTAGCGAATTTTAATTGGTGGGCAATTGATCGCAGATATATCTTGTAAATGCGTTACAAATTCAGATTTATATATAGTTTACTTTCACTGACATTTTGGGTTAAAATTATTTTTTAAATTTAAAAATAGANGGAAAAATATGAAGTTAACAAAAACAATATCGGCACTAATTTTGTCATTAGTGCTAGTTTTAGGTAGTCTAGGAACAGCTAATGCTGCTAAAAGATTACACGCCGCTATTGCTGACTGGACTGGTGGAATAATTACTTGTGAAGTTGCAGTAGCAATACTTGAAAGAGAGATGGGCTATAAAGTTAAACAAACAGTATTCCCTTCAGGAACTGGTTTATGGGAAGCAATTGCAGCTGGAGAGCTAGATTTTGCTTGCGAAAGTTGGCCAAGTTATGCTGAAGCAGATGATGTAATGTTTAATGAAGATTTAATTTATGATGGTAAAGTTGTAAAATCTTATAAAGGAGANGGAACAGTTGACCTTTTAGGAACNACTGGAATNATTGGAANNTCTGATTACTGGATNCCAAGATATGCAGCTGAAAAATTNGGAATTAAAACTTGGAGAGATTTAAACAAACATAAGAAAGAATTTGCTACAATTGAATCTGGGGATAAAGGAAGATTAATTGGATGCCCAGTAGCAGGTTGGAACTGCCATGATCAAAAAAGATTAGATCTTTTAGGCATTGATTTCCAAGCAGATGAACTAGGTACTGAAGCTGCTGCTATTGCAGAAGCTAAAGCAGCTTACATGAGAAAAGAGCCTTTCTTATTATACTTATGGTCACCTCATTGGTTTTTTGGTGAATTTGATATGGTAGGTGTTCAACTTCCAGATTATGCAACTTGTGAAGGTGATACATTTACTGAAGCAAATAACTGGAAAACATGTGGTACTAAAGGTTGGCCAGCAACTGGATGGGATAAAGACTATACTATGAACTATGGAAATCCTGCTACATTTGCTAGTGCAGAACATGCTGAAGCTAAAGCATTTTTTGAAAAAATGAGATTAGAAAATCTTGATCAAGCAAAAATGTTAGTTGAAGTAGACATTAAAAAAAGAGATGTTAAAGAAGTAGTTAATGAGTGGTTAGACAACAATCCAGACAAATGGAAAAGTTGGTTACCAAATTAATTCTTAATATAAATTAAAATTAAAGGGCTTTGTTTTCACAAAGCCCTTTTTTTTTGAGCTAAATTTTATTGTTGATCAGTTGTATTGTCTGAATCTGAAATTGTAGTATCTTCTTCGGCTGCCAGAACTTCATCATCTTTCATTTCGTCTAAAGAAACTTCAGTTTCATTTTCTTCTGCTGAGGCATCTAATGTTTCTGATACTGTTGTGCCTCCTGTGTTTTGTAGCTCTACTAGATCATCATTAGAAACTTGAATTTTTTCTGGAATTTTTCTTGCTCGTTTAGAAGGTAAAATAGGTACTCCACTTTTTGAAATTTCACCTTTGTATAGGTTTTCAAAATCGTCACCTACCTCCTCGTCTTCGCCCTCTACATCATCTATCTGTTCGACATGTTTTCTTAGCTTGTAAACTGCTGCCTCAGTTAAATCTGGAACTTTAATTGTTTCTTCTGCAATCTCTCTTAATGCAATAACTGTATTTTTGTCGTTGTCTCTGTCTAGTGTTGGCTCTATTCCTGAATTCAGCTGTGTAGCTCTTTCTTTAGCCACTAACACCAATTCATAAGGGCTTTCAACCTTATCAATACAATCTTCTACTGTTACTCTTGCCATGGGCGATTATTTATACCTGTGGTATTAAAAAATCAAGCTATTTATAAATATTAACTGGATTTAATTTTTTTCTCACCACAAATAATAATATTATCGATATAAATATATAAGTAGCTGAAACAGTAGCAATTTTTTCTATTGAAAAACCTATATCTATCAAAAAACCAAATAAAGCTGTACCAAATGCTGTCGCAAAAACCATTAAAGCAGTGGTCAAAGCTTTTATAGATCCAATATTTTTGACACCATATATTTCTGCCCAAATTGAAGACCCTAAAACGTTAGCAAATCCATTGGTAATTCCCAATAATCCAAAAAATATAAATGCAGAAATTGTTGCGTCAAAAAATATCATGACAAATGCTGAAAGCAAAAGAGGTATATTCATATAAACCAATAATTTTCTACTTGTAAATTTATCTATTAAAATGCCTGAAACCAATAAAGTTATTACAGAAAAAATTGAATAAGACATAAATGATTGAGCAATTACAAATGTCCCCCACTCTTTTGATGAAGTAATAAATGGTTGATAAACAAATACACCTGTAGCTATCCATGGCATTGCCAACAAATTTGATGAAATTATGTAAAATCTGTAATCTTTAATTACTTCTATTCTTTGCCATTGTTTGATGTTTTCCTCTTTTAAACTATTTGATTCATCAGTTTCTCTAGATGTTAAATTAACTTTTTTTACCAGTATAAATGATGCTAAAGGTAAGAATATTAAAACAGTTATTGAAATAAATATCCATATATTTTGCCAGGAATAAATTGTTAATAGATAAACTATAAAAACAGGTAAAATAAATTCTGAAGAGGAAAGCCCAAACCATCCAATACTTAAAGCTTTGCCTCTTGTTTTAGTAAAATATCTAGATATCGTTGTAGTAGCTGTATGAGACATCATGCCTTGTCCAGAAAATCTCATTAAAAATATTGCAAGAAATAAAAAGGATATAGATGATATCTTAGAAAAGAAAAAACAAGAAAATGATAACAGTAAAATTACATATATAGAAAATTTAAAAATATTAATGTCATCAATTTTTTTACCAAGCCATATTAATAATAAACTACTACACAAAGTTGCTGATGCATAAATTGAGCCAAATTGACCATGTGTTATAGAAAGAGCTTCTCTAATGCTAGAATTGAATAAACCTAAAAAAAAACTCTGTCCAAAACTTGAAAAAAATGTAAATATAAATCCAAAAATAATTACTTTTAAACTTAAATTTTTAAACATAAAATATGACTTGTAATGTTGCTTTCATTGGTCTTGGAGTGATGGGCTATCCAATGGCTGGTTATATATCAAAAGCCGGGCATAATGTAACTGTTTTTAATAGAACGAAAACTAAAGCAGAAAAATGGATAAATGAATATAAAGGCAACATAGCTGACACTCCAGCTGAAGCTGCAAAAGAAGCAGAATATATTTTTACTTGCGTAGGAAACGATAATGATCTTTCAGAAGTTACAATAGGTAAGCTTGGAATATACAATACTATTCAAAAAGGTGCTATCCACATTGATAACACAACTGCATCAGCAGATATTGCAAGAAAACTTTATAAATCATGTAAAGCTCATGGTTGGGGATTTTTAGATGCTCCAGTGTCTGGTGGTCAAGCTGGTGCAGAGAATGGTGCATTAACTGTAATGATTGGTGGTGATCAAGCTGACTTTGATAAAGCAAAAGATAAAATTGATTGCTACAGTAAAAAAATGAAATTA
>PAOP01000006.1 GCA_002708525.1 Candidatus Pelagibacter sp. | reverse complement strand
TAAACTTATAAACTAAATATGCAAAAGTTATTAAAATAATTGATGCTATTATTGATACTCTTAGAAGTTTTTTTTCTATAATTTTTTTTACTGTTGCACCAAAGTTACCTACTAAAAAAGCTATTAAAAAAAATCTTGAGCCTCTTGTTAGTAAACTTACAACAACAAAGTAGAATATATTAAAATTTACAAACCCGCTAGTTATTGTTAATAGCTTGAATGGTATAGGAGTAAATCCTGCAATAGCAAGAAGTGTCGCCCAAGTTATTGCACCCCCTTCAGAAGACATTTTATCTTTTAAAAAAGAGGTATTATCTACGCCATAAAGTTCAAATATTTTAATACCTATTTCGTTAAAAAAAATATATCCAATTATGTAACCTAAGCATGCCCCTAAAACCGATCCAACAGTAGCGATTATTGCAATTTTTATCCATTTTTTACGTTTTGCTATCGTCATAGGTATAATCAAAACATCCGGAGGTATTGGAAAAACAAAACTCTCTATAAAAGATACAAAACCTAAAAAAAAGTTAGAGCTTTTATGGCCAGCTAATTTAATTGTTTTAGTGTAAAGTCTACTAAACATATTTTCTTTTAATATAATTAATGTTTTAATACTATTACTTATATACTATGAATTTAAGTAAATTTGGGCGAATGGCGGAACTGGTAGACGCGTTGGACTCAAAATCCAATAGTAGCAATACTGTGAGAGTTCGATTCTCTCTTTGCCCACCAAAAAATTATGAATTTAGATAAAATAAACAGTTTAACGGAATTATTTCTTTTAAAGTACGAAGAGCAACAAGATAAAAATAGAATTCTTTTAACTTCTTTAAAAGAGCCAANAAAAAATTATAGCTGGNAACAAACATATGAGGCAATCAATAATTTAACAAATGAATTAAAAAATTACGTAGAGAAAGGCGACAGATGCTTATTAATTTCTGAGAATAGACCAGAATGGCTTATTTCAGACTTTTCGATAATGTTATCAGAAGCCATTACAGTTCCCGCCTACACTACTTATGCNGANAAAGATTATGAGTATATTATAAACGACTGTAAGCCTTCTGTAATTTTTGTATCAAATATGGAACAATTTAAAAAAGTTAAAAATTTAATTCAAAATAAAAATTTTATCAAAAAGATATTTTCTTTTGAAAAATTAGAAAAGATAGATGAAACTAAATACATAAATATTAATGAATTAAAATCAACTAATAAAAATAATAATTTTAAAACAAATAACTCACGTAGAGATNTAGCTTGCATTATTTATACCTCGGGNACACAAGGAAATCCAAAAGGTGTTATGTTAAGTCATGGTGGAATTCTAAATAATTGTGAAGGTGCAATTGAAATTTTAAAACCATTAATAAATAATAATCAAACTAGATTTCTAACATGGCTACCTTTATCACATTCTTATGAACATACAGTGCAATTTGTACAAATAACTGTAAGCGCTCAAGTATTTTATGCAGAGAGTATTGATAAATTGATTAAAAATATGAATGATTGTAATCCAGAAATTATGACAGCAGTTCCAAGATTTTATCAAAATCTTTATCAAAAAATAAATGCAACATTCAACAAGAGTAGTGGAATTAAGAAAATTTTAATCCAGAAAATGCTAAACCTAGGGATAAAAAAAATTAAAAAAGAGCCTCTAGATTTAATAGAAAAAATAATAGATGGTTTTTTAGACAAANTTGTTAGAAAAAAAATAAAAGCCCAATTTGGGGGGTCTTTAAAAACATTTGTATCAGGAGGTGGTGCTTTAGATAAAGAGGTTGGATTTTTTTTAAATGCTATTGGATTACCAACNTTACAAGGATATGGATTGACTGAGACTTCTCCTGTTGTGAGCTGCAATCCTATAAATGATATTCGAGTTGAAACTGTAGGTCCTCCNTTTAAGGGAAATGAGGTTAAAATTGCAGAAGACGGGGAGATATTGGTCAAAGGAGAAAATGTAATGATTGGTTACTGGAACAATCAAGAGGAAACTAACAAAGTTTTAAAAAATGGTTGGTTACATACAGGTGATATAGGAATTTTCGAAAATAATTATTTAAAGATAACAGATAGAAAAAAAGATATTTTAATTACTCCAGGAGGAGATAATATTTCTCCAATAAAAATAGAAAATGAATTAGTTAATTCAGACATATTTGAACAAGCTGTTGTTTTTGGTGATAACAAACCTTTTCTTGTTGCGTTATTAGTTATTAGTGATGATAAAAAATTAATTGGAAAAGATGAAATTAAATTAGAAATAGATAAAGTTAATAAAAAATTATCTAAAATAGAAAATATTAAAAAATTTTTCACAATAGATGAAAAATTTTCAATTGATAATGGAATGTTAACACCAACTTTAAAGTTAAAAAGATATAAAATTATTCAAAAATATAAAAATGAATTTGAAAAACTTTATTAAATTAATTTAAAAAAGTGTTTATTAATCGCTATTTACTTAACTTTTTTTTTATAAAAAAGATTCTAAAATTTATTTAATTAAAAATTTTTTTATAAAAAATTAAATATTTGACATAACTACTCAAAAAAAATAAAAAAAGGTAACTAAACGAATCAAAACGATTCGAAAAAAAAAGGGAGCTAAAGATGGCTAAAAGAAGAAAAAAAGCTGCTAAAAAGAAAACTAAGAAAAAAGCTAAGAAAAAAGCTAAGAAGAAAAGAAGAAAATAGTTTAGTATTCTTTTTAATAGATTGCGCTTCTCATGGCGTTTGCGTGGGAAGCGTTTTTTTTATTTTGCCAAATCTTCTGTTTCAGGTTCAGAAACTTCATCAGCATTAGTTTTTTCCTCAATTTTTTTAATTTGTTTTTCTAAATTTCTTTTCAGAGCTTTATCTAATTTTTTTTGAGTATCTTCAGTTGATAAGCTCATTACAATTTGAAATTCTGTCAAAAGCCTATCATATGCTTTTTCAAATAATTGTCTTTCACTATAAGATTGATCTATCATGAGATCATCACCTTTATTTAAGTCTCTTACCACTTCTGCTAATTCATAAATCTTACCAGAAGATATTTTTGCCTCATATTCTTGAGCCCTTCTACTCCACATAGATCTTTTAACTTTTGGTTTACCTTTTAAAATACTAATACATTTATTAACCTGGTTAATTGTTGCAAGAGGTCTTAGATGAGATTGCTTGTTGACAGGGACCATTCCACTAGCTTTATCTTTTTCAAATTTTAAAACATAAGTTTCAACATCTATACCACCAATATTAATTTTTTTAAACTCGCTTATCTGTCCAACTCCATGTTTTGGATATACAACGTAGTCTTTAACTTTATAAATTCTTTTTTCAGAATCTTGTTTTTTTACTTTTTTGATTTCTGGCTTTTGTTCGTTACTCTTTGAAATTCTTAATGGATCGGCAACTGTTTCAGGTATTTTTTTTTCTTCTACTTTCGAAACTTTTTTTAAAGACTTCTTTTTTGCAACTTTTTGTTTTTTTTTAGTTTTTTTTAATAAAGGCTTTGCCGTTTTTTTTGATTTTTTTTTGATTGTTGCTACTTTCTTTACTTTTTTTGTAGACTTATTTTTTTTTGCCAAATTTTTTGATTTAAAGGTTTTCTTTAAAGTACTTATCAAATTTATTTTCTTCATCTTTATATTTATCATGATCCATAGGTGGATCTTTTTTTTCTGTAATATTTGGCCATAGTTCAGAGTATTTAGTATTTAACTCTAGCCATTTTTCGCTACCTTCTTCTGTATCAGCAACTATTGCGTTAACTGGACACTCAGGTTCACAAACGCCACAATCTATACACTAATCCGGCTTAATTACAAGCATATTTTTACCCTCGTAGAAGCAATCGACAGGACATACATCAACACAATCAGTTAATTTACATTTTATACATTTATCATTAACTAGGTAGGTCATTGGTTTTGTTTCTTGATTTTTTCTTTAATATCTCCAACAATTTTTGTGTCAAGGTATAACAGTCCAGACAATCTTCTCATAAGGTTTGTTTCATACATGTCTGCGTCATTATCTGAGTAGATTATTTTCCAAAGCGCTTCAATTATTAATTTTTTTGTATCTTCATCTACATTTTTAATTTGTTTTGTAAATTCTAGTATTTGATTTGAGTCCTTTTCTTTTTTTTCAGCTTCATCTATTACTTTATTTATATTCTTTTCTTCAGCACCTAGTTCAATAAGAGCTTTTTTAATGATTTCTTTTTCTTTACCACTAAAATTTTCGTCAATTTTTGCAGAGTGAATGAGCAAACATGCAATTGCTTGTAAAGACAAATTTTCTTTATCTTCTATATTTTTGACTTCTTTATTTTTAAATATATTAAACATTATTTTAAATTTAATTGGTTAAGTACGTTAAATGGATTATCAGAAAAATCTTTTTTTTCAAATTTCTTTTTGTAGCTAGTTTTTTGCTGATTATATTTAAAAAATGTTTCGTTTTTTCTATCAAAGATTTTGTAACTCATTTTTTCTAATAGTTTTACAAAATTTTCTTTTGAACAACCAAGAAGATTTAACATTTCTGGTATTAATTTAATTTCACCTTTACCATCTTTACTTGAGTTTAATATCATCAAAAAAAGTCTCTCTAAAATATCAATTCTAACATAAATATTCTCAAATTTTTCAAAACCACATAACAACATAAAATCCTTACTTAAAAATTTTTCATTATATAGAAAATTTAATCCAAACTTTGGAGGTATTAATTTTTCACTTTTGTTACAGAAACTTTTCCATAGCAATGTTCTTAAAGACACGGCATTAGGTTTGAATAGATTAAATAAAAATATATGATATCTTCCAAATTTTACTCCCAGTCTTCTCAATTTTTTTCGTTGTTCTTGATCTAATTTTGATANATATTTTAATACAGTTTCTCTTTTTACAACTCCATTATTTTCATACAAATGATATGCAAGTGCTCTTAGNTCAGGATTTTTGTCTTTTGTNTTTTTAAGCTCTATCAAACTACTTAATTCATCTTTAATTTTGTTATTTAACCAATTTTGTAAATAGTTGTTTAATTTTTTTCTTTCATCATTTTCAATCATTTCATCGATTATAAGTTCAACTTGAGGGTTTAAGTAATCCTCTCCTGGTTTAAGTCGAGCAATTGAATTATTTTTCCAATAAATTTTATAATCCATTCGTAACTCTATTAAGCCAGTATCAATTATTTCTTGAATTCTGTTCAAAATTTCAGGCCCTACATTTTGTCTTGCAGCTTTCTTTAATGACTTAATATCAGCATCTAGTGCATCAACTTTTAAATCGAGATCTAACTTTAAAGCTTTNAGTTTTCCAATATATTGCTCATTTATCATTACCTTCTCATCATTTATAATATTGGTTTTAAATTCTATGTCTTGTTTAAGTCCTCTTGCCAAAACACTTGCTCTTTTATCTATGAATGTTTTGGTTAATTCATCATGAAGTTTGTCTGATAATTTATCCTCAAGTTTTTTAGTCCTTTCTATCCAATAATCTTGATTTTCTACCCAATTTGATTTGTTTGATACATAAGACCAAGTTCTTACATTTGCTATTCTATTTGAAATAGAATCTACGTTTCCATCTAAATTATCTAGATAAGAAAGCTGTTCCCTCATGTAATGGTTTGGTATCTTGTTATTTTTTGAGGTCAAAAAATTAAATACGTTATCTACGACCTGAATATGGTTTCCATAAGTTTTTTTTACAAAATCAGGAATTTGACAACATTCCCAAAGTATTTTTAATGTTTCAGAATTATTCTCAATTTGTACATTAGAATTATCTTTTAAAAAATGTTTTAGAACTTTTTCATCTTCACTCTCCCCTGCTCTTTTCAACCATTCTTTATTAGGTTTAATATCAAGCGATTTTAATAGGTTTGATTTACTACTAAAATTTAAATTTGAATTTCTCCAAAATATATTTTGTATTTCAGGAAAATTATGGCTCTCAAGTAATTCAATTTCCTCAGGGTTTATTTCTCCACATTCGCCTGTTATTCCAAAAATTCCATCATTGAGGTACCTTCCTGCTCTACCCGATATTTGGCCTATTTCAGATATATTAAGTCGTCTTAATTTTTTTCCATCAAATTTTTTTAAATTAGAAAAGTAAACCTGATTTAAGTCCATATTTAAACCCATGCCTATCGCATCTGTTGCAACAAGAAAATCTACATCACCTGATTGATATAGACTAACTTGTGCATTTCTTGTTTTAGGACTTAGAGATCCCATTACAATTGCTGAGCCACCTTTTTGTCTTCTTAATAATTCAGCAATGGCATAAACTTCCTCAGTAGAGAATGCGATTATCGCACTTTTTCTCTCAATTCTTGAAATTTTCTTATGTCCTCCAAATGTTAGCTTTGATAATCTTTCTCTTTTAATAAACTCTAAGTCATCATCTAATTTTTCAATAATATTTTTTATTGTATAAGAGCCCATAAGCATTGTTAGTTTAGTTCCTCTAAGATTAAGCAACCTATCTGTAAAGATATGACCTCTTTCAGGGTCTGCACACATTTGTATTTCGTCAATTCCAATAAATTCAAGATTTTTATCGACTGGAAGCGATTCTACCGTACACAAAAAATATTTTGCATTTAGGGGTATAATTTTTTCTTCTCCAGTAATTAATGCAACTTTTGACTTATCTACTTTTGTAATAACTTTATCGTAAACTTCTCTAGCTAGTAATCTTAGAGGAAATCCAAGCATACCTGTCTCAAAAGATAGCATTGTATCAATTGCTAGATAAGTTTTCCCAGTGTTTGTGGGACCAAGAACAGCTGTAAGTTTATTTTTTGTCATTTCTACTTTTAGTATGATATTTTTTTAACCTACTATATTTTGTTACCCGAAAAGAACAAAAATAGTCTAAAACAGGGCCGAATCAGTGAAGAAAAAGTTCTCATTTCAATCATTTATACTTTTAAGGTTATCATAATTTTAGAAAATTAAATATAATTTTTTAATGCAGAAAAAATTATGGGAAGCTTCAGATAAAGAAAAAAAAAATTCAAATTTATTCAAATTTGAAACTTTTTTATCAAAAAATTATAATTATAAAATCTCAAAAAATTTTAAACATCTTCATAATTGGAGTATAAAAAATTCAAAGTTATTTTGGAATGCTATTTGGGATTATTGTGANATTAAAGGNAAAAAAAATAATAAATTTAAATTAAAAGGAAACNTAATTAACGCAAAGTTTTTTATTGGATCTAAAATTAATTTTGCTGAAAATATTTTTTCAAAAATTAATTATTCAAAATCTACTACTTTTGTAAGTGAAAATGGATTTAAAGAAAAAAGAACTTGGAAAGAAATGTATGATAATACATCTAAAATTATTCAATATTATAAAGGTATTAGCATTAAAGAAAAAGATAGAATTGCAGCTTACACCCCTAATCAAATTGAAACTGTAGAATTTTTTTTAGCAACAAGCTCTATTGGTGCAATTTGGTCCACTTGTTCACCAGATTTTGGGTCTCAAGGGGTAATAGAAAGATTTTCACAAATCAAACCAAAGGTCTTAATTATAACTGATAGATATTACTATAATGGAAAGGAAATTAATGTAATTCAGAGATTACCNTTAATTTTAAAAAAAATTAAATCAATTAAAAATGTAATAATTCTAAATTATCCTGGAAAAAAATTTTTGAAACACAAAAAGATAAAAGGTGTAAAAATATTTAAAAAATCTTTTATATATGAATCTAAAGCTTCTGAAATTAANTTTAAAAGATTTGATTTTGATCATGAACTTTATATTTTATATTCTAGTGGTACTACTGGTAAACCAAAGTGTATATGTCATAGGGCAGGTGGGGTTTTATTGCAACATCTAAAAGAACATAAACTTCATTGTGATGTTAATTCAGGCGATAACGTATTCTATTTCACAACATGTGGCTGGATGATGTGGAATTGGCTTGTTACTTTCCTAGCATCTCAATGCTCGATTTTACTTTTTGATGGTTTTCCAATGTATAAAAATAATGACCTTTTATTTAAAATTGCGCAACGAGAGAAAATAAGCTTATTTGGTATTAGCGCTAAATATATTGATCAATTAAGGAAACTAGATCTAAACATTAAGAAAAAATATAAATTAAAAGATTTAAAAATAATTTGTTCAACAGGTTCACCATTATCAGAAGACAACTTTCAATATGTATATTCTAAAATTAAAAAAAAAGTACATTTAGCTTCAATTGCAGGCGGAACAGATTTGGTATCATGTTTTATTTTAGGTAATATTTATTCTCCAGTTTATTTAGGTCAAATCCAAAATAATGGATTAGGAATGAATACAGATGTTTATTCTGATAAAGGAAATTCATTAACAAATAAAAAAGGAGAATTAGTTTGTAAATCACCTTTTCCATCTATGCCAAAATTATTTTGGAATGATAAAAATAATAAGAAATATACAAATGCTTACTTTAAAAAATTTAGAAATGTTTGGCATCATGGTGATTATGCCGAAAGAAAAAAGAATGGAGGTTATATTATATATGGTCGATCAGACGCAACTTTAAATCCTGGCGGTGCAAGGTTAGGAACTTCGGAGATATATAGCGTAATTGAAAAATTTAAAGAGGTACAGGAGTCAATAGTTGTGGGCCAATCTTGGGATAATGATGTGAGGATAATTTTATTTATTAAATTGAATAAACCATTTTTATTAAATAACTCACTAAAAAATAAATTAAAGCAGTCTATTAGAATCAATGCTTCCCCCAGGCATGTGCCAAAAAAAATAATAAGTGTAACCGATATACCAAGGACTAAAAGTGGAAAAATTGTTGAATTGGCAGTTAAAAATGCCATTGATGGAAATCCAATTAAAAATATCCAAGCTCTTGCAAATCCGATAATCTTAAATGAATACAAAAACTTAGAAGAGCTTAAATATTAATGATTAAAGAAAAAATAAAAAAATTGGATTTATCGGCTACTCTTAAGATAAATGAGTTATCTAAAAATTTGTCTTTAACAGGCAAAGACATAATTAAATTTGGTTTTGGACAGTCTCCGTTTAAAATTCCAAAAATTATTGTAGAGGAACTTAAAAAAAACGCTGATCAAAAAAGTTATTTACCAATACAAGGCTTACTAGAACTTAGAAAATCAATAGCGAATTACGAAACAAATAAAAAAAAAATTAAAATTAGCCCAGAACAAATTATTGTTGGCCCAGGCTCTAAGGAATTAATGTTTTTGCTTCATTTAGCGTTTGATGGAGATATACTATTGCCAACACCAAGCTGGGTATCTTATAAACCTCAATCAATTATTGCTAATAATAATTACAAATGGATACAAACTAATTCAGAGAATAACTGGTTTCCAACTGTTGAAGATTTAGAAAAAATNGTAANTCAAAATCCNTTAAAAAAATATTTAATTTTCCTAAATTCTCCTAATAATCCATCAGGTCAAGTTCTAGAAAAATTTGATGATTTATGTAGATACATAAATGAAAAAAATATTTTAGTTTTATCTGATGAAATTTATTCGGAATTAACATTTCAAAGAGATTATTTATCTATTTTTAAGTTTTGTCCAGATAATGTTATTGTAAGTAATGGACTAAGTAAATGGTGTGGAGCAGGAGGTTGGAGATTAGGATACTTTGTAATACCTAATAAGTTATTGAATTTAATGGATAGCATGAAAGTTCTTGCTAGTGAAACCTTTTCAGCTGTAAGCGCTCCTATACAATATGCAGCAATCTCAGCTTTTAAAGATGATCATAGNGATTATTTAATGAAATCAAAAAAAATACTTAATGCTGTCGGAAATTATGTTTATGAAAATATTAAATCTAATAATCTCGTTATGAATAAACCAATGGGAGGCTTCTATTTGATGCCTGAATTTCTAAATAAAAAATTTGAGACCTCTTCTCAAATGTGNAAAGAAATTTTAAATTCAACAGGAGTNGCATTACTACCTGGATCAGATTTTGGATTTAAAGAAGAAAGGCTGATAACTAGATTAAGTTATACGGACTTTGACGGAGAAAATTTTATGAAAAATATCAATTATGACACTAAAATTGATAATGTTGTCATTTCAAATTACGCACCAAGGGTTGTAGAGGGTGTTAAAAGGCTTAATTCTTGGGTTTAAATAAATATTGAATTTTGTAGACACAATCAAAATTAACTTGTTAAATTTCACTATATAACAATTAGGGAGAAAAGAGGATATATGAAAAAAATATTATCTACGGTAACAAGCTCTCTGATTTTTTTTGCTGCAATGTTTTCATTTAACACTGTGGCTAAATCAGCAGAGTTTTTTACGATAGGAACAGGCGGACCTACTGGAGTTTATTTCCAAACAGGTAATGCTATTTGTAAAATGTTACATAAATCAGCAATAAGTGCTGAACATGGCAGGAAAAAAGGTATGAAGGATAAAGCTTATAGATGTACAGCTCCTTCTACTGGAGGATCAAACTATAATATTGGTCAAATCGCAGACGGTGAATTCCAGTTTGGAGTTGCTCAATCAGATTGGCAATATCATGCTTTTAATGGATCTAGCAAATGGGAAGGTAAACAATATGCTAATTTAAGAGCTGTTTTTTCAGTTCATAATGAACCTTTTCAAATATGGGCAAGAAAAAAAGCTAAGGTCAAAGACTTTTCAGGACTTAAAGGCAAAGTTGTTAATATTGGTAACCCTGGATCTGGACAAAGAGGAACAATGGAAGTTCTTATGAATGCATTAGGAGTTGATAATAGTTACTTTAAGTCTGTAACAGAGTTAACTTCATCTGAACAAGTTAAAGCTTTATGCGATGGAAAAATTGATGCTTTTGGATATTCTGTTGGATTTCCAAATGGAGCAATGGAGCAAGCGGCAACTTGTAAAGCAAAAGCAATGCCTATCAATCTCACTGGGCCAGAAGTTCAAGGATTAATAGATGGAGCTCCTTACTATGCTGCAGCTACTATTCCTAAAGGTACTTACACAAAACAAAAAAAAGATGTAACTACTTTTGGTGTTAAAGCTACAGTTGTAACTAGTGTTGATGTAAGTAACGATCTTGTTTATCAGGTGGTAAAAGCAGTTTTCGAAAATTTTGACGATTTTAGAAAACAACATCCAGCATTTGGACCATTAGAAAAGAAAAATATGATTTCTGATGGTTTATCTGCACCTTTACATCCTGGTGCAATTAAATATTATAAAGAAGCTGGTTTAATGTAATTAAATACGGTGATTTTAAATCTTAAAGGCCCAATATTTTATTGGGCCTTTTTTTATTGTATTGTAATTAATTTCAATGACTGAAAAAATTTCAAAGATCAAAAATAAAATTCAAGAGGATTTATCACCTACTAAAAATTTAATAGGCATTCATTTAAAAATTGTTGCATCAATTGCAATACTTTGGTCCTTATTTCAACTTTGGTATGCCTCACCTTTACCTTTTTGGTTTAATATTGGAATGTTCAAAGGTTTGCCTGCAAGAGCTATACACCTAGGTTTTGCTTTAACACTTGCATTTTTAATTTTTCCATATTCTAGAGGAAAAAAAATTAATATTATAGATATATTAATAAGTATAGTAGGAGGTTTATGCTGCCTGTATATTTATTTTTTTTATGATCAGTTAGTTGATAGAGGAGGAATTCTTCTTAAAATTACAATTGGAGAAAATTTTATATTTCCAGTAGAGTTAATAATTGGAATAATAGGAATATTAATACTTCTTGAAGCAACGAGGAGAGTAATAGGTGTTCCTTTAGTAGTTATTGCTGTTTGCTTTCTATTATTTTCTTATTTTGGACAATATGCACCGGATATTATTTCCCATGGAGGTCTTTCTTTAAAAAGATTAGTTGGCTTTCAGTGGTTTGATCAAGAGGCAATTTTTGGAATTCCAATTGGGGTTTCAGTTGATTTTATATTTCTGTTTGTTCTATTTGGTGCTCTTTTAGAAACTGCTGGGGGTGGTAAATACTTCCTTGATCTAGCTTTTGCTATGGTTGGTAAAATGCGTGGCGGTCCTGCAAAAGCAGCCATACTAGGCTCAGGTATGACTGGATTAATTTCGGGATCATCGATTGCAAATACTGTTACTACTGGAACTTTTACAATTCCAATAATGAAAAACACTGGTTTTTCGAAAGAAAAAGCTGGAGCAATTGAGGTTTCATCATCTGTTAATGGACAAATTATGCCACCTGTAATGGGTGCGGCAGCATTTGTTATGGCAAGTTTTATAGGTGTCACTTATTTTGAAGTAGTAAAGCATGCATTTCTCCCAGCTATAATTTCTTATATTGCATTGTTTTATATTTCTCATTTAGAGGCACTAAAATTAAATTTAAAAGGTATGGAAGAAGCAGATGTACCTAATCTTAAAAAAACTTTTTTATCTGGTTTACATTTTTTAATTCCAATATTTGTATTGATCTATCTTTTAGTCTATATGAGATATACAGCGTCATATTCAATTTTTTATGCAACGTTATCTTTAATAATTGTAAATTTAATTAATAAAATAAAAGTTGAGTCAAATTTAAAAGAGTCATTGATAATTTGGTACAATCAAACAGTTATAGGTTTTCAAAAAGGTGCAATTAATATGGTTGCCGTAGGTATAGCAATCGCAACAGCAGGAATAATAGTAGGAGCAGTTGGCTCTACTGGTTTGAGCACAAACTTGATAATTGTCATAGAATCTATTGCTAAAGATAATGTAATGATTTTACTATTTTTAACAATAATATTATGCTTATTATTAGGTATGGGGTTACCAACAACAGCAAATTATGTTGTTGTTGCATCCTTGATGGCAACAGTTTTAGTTGATGTTGGAAATGCATCTGGGTTTATTTTTCCTTTAATTGCAGTTCATTTATTTGTTTTTTATTTTGGATTGATGGCCGATGTTACACCACCTGTAGGTTTAGCTTCCTACGCTGCTGCGGCTATATCTGGAGGCGATCCACTTCGTACAGGAGTTCAAGCATTTTGGTATAGTTTAAGAACAGGGATTCTCCCAATTGTATTTTTATTTAATCATGAGTTACTCTTAATAGGTGTTGATAACTTCTGGCATGCTATATTAGTAATTGTAACTTCATTAGTTGGTATATTAATTTTTACTTCTGCAACTCAAGCTTGGTTTTTTAACAAACTAAGATGGTATGAAATTATAATTTTTTTAGTTATTTCAATCTCTTTCTTATCACCAGAATTTGTTCTAAATAAAATTTACCCAAAATATANTTATTTACAGTTTAGCAATATAGATAATGTTAAATTTGATTCAAAAAAAGAAGTCAGAATAAAAGTAACCCGTGTGAGCGAATATGGTGAAAGATATAAATTATTTGTTATTGAAAAAAATACCTTTGAAGATGATTTTAACTTAGAAGATTACGGAATAAATTTAATTAAAGAAAATAATTTGACTATTGTGGATACACTTAAGTGGAATGGATTAGCAAAAAAATCTGGTTTAGAAATGGGAGATTATGTTACAGAACTTAAAATAGAGAATTTGGACCGACCAGATAAAAAAATAGTTTATCCAATAGCATTTATNTGTTTAGTGTTTTTTGGTTATTTAAANAAAAAAAGAGACACTAACCACCAAATCCAGCATTAGGCAAAGGCCTTCTCAAAATTTTCCAAATACCCAAGGCGGTTGCAATTATTTTATTTTTACTTTTTAGTTTACAGCTAAGAAAAACCATACTTTTAGTAATTTTCATTATATCTACTGCACCAATTATTTCGTCTCCTAAATTACTTGGCCCAATGAATTTTACATCTAAAGAAATAGTTACACATGGTTTATTTCCAGTTGATTTATGAGCGCTAGTTCCCGCCCCTGCATCTATTATAGTGCATAAAAACCCTCCNTGAGTTATGCCGGCTTTGTTAAGATGAGTTTTTTTAACTTTTGTTTTAAATTCAAATTTTTTTTTATTAATTATTCTAAATAGTAAGCCGCCATTATGCTTCATAAAGCTCGGTTTATTACTTATTTGTACAAATTTTTTCATTAAAGTATAATTGTAAGAATTAACAATATTATAAAAACTAAACCAAAGAAATAAATAACTGATTTTTGTAAAGATATTTTCATTTCATCCTTTTTGGTGCGCCTGCTAGGAGTTGAACCCAGAACCTCCTGGTCCGTAGCCAAGCGCTCTATCCAATTGAGCTACAGGCGCATTTTACACAATGTTTTTTAATTATTTTTAAAGTAAAATTCATATTAAGCAATTAATGTATTATACTAAAAAATACAATGAATTATGAATTATTAGTACCAGACATTGGCGATTTTGAAGATGTTGAAGTAATAGAAATATTGGTGAATGAGGGAGATTTTATAAAAAAAAATGATCCTGTCATTACAATAGAAAGTGATAAATCAAGCGTAGAAGTCCCCTCGGATTATGATGGTAAGGTAGAAAATATTAATATTAAAATAGGTGATAAAGTTTCTAAAGGTCATTTAATTTTAAAATTATCTACCGAAAATGATCAAAAAGTCGATGATAACACTTCCAAACCTTCAATTAAGAATATACCACCAGTAACTGAAAAAATAATCAAAGAAGCTGAAAGCTCAGTTCAAAATGTACCTCCAATTCAAAAAACAGAAGATATTGTATTTAAACAAACAAAATTAAAAAGTGATGTAAAAATTATATCGAGTAAAGAAGATATTGATCCTGTTGAAACAAAAGAGTGGTTAGAATCCTTGAGCGCAGTATTACAAAATGATGGATCAGAGAGAGCTCATTTTTTAATAAAAAAATTGATTGACCAATCTTATAAAGCNGGATCTAAAATTCCACATACTCAAACAACACCNTATGTAAATACTATNCCACCAGAAGAAGAAAAAAAATCTCCTGGAGATCAAAATATTGAGCGTAAAATTAGATCATTAATTAGATGGAATGCTGCTGCAATGGTAGTTAGAGCAAATAAAAAATTCCCAGAATTAGGTGGCCATATAGGAACATTTGCATCAGCAGCAACATTATATGATATTGGCATGAACCATTTTTGGAGAGCAAAAAATAATAAATTTGGAGGTGACCTAGTATATTTTCAGGGACACAGTGCGCCAGGCATGTATGCAAGAGCGTTTTTAGAGGGAAGATTAAATACAAAACAGTTAGATAAATTTAGACAAGAAGTTGATAAAGGTGGTCTATCCTCCTATCCACATCCATGGTTAATGCCTAAGTTTTGGCAGTTTCCTACTGTATCCATGGGCTTAGGTCCTATGTTAGCAATTTATCAAGCTAGATTTATGAAATATCTCATCAACAGAGGGCTATTAAAAGACGAAGGAAGAAAAGTCTGGGTGTTGTTAGGAGATGGTGAGATGGATGAACCTGAATCTTTGGGTGCAATTGCATTAGCCGCTAGAGAAAAGCTGGATAATCTTATATTTGTCATAAATTGTAATTTACAGAGATTAGATGGCCCTGTTAGAGGAAATGGCAAGATAATTCAGGAACTAGAGGGAAATTTTAGAGGTGCAGGATGGAACGTTATAAAAGTTATATGGGGATCTTATTGGGATTCACTTTTAGCAAATGACAAAACAGGTCATTTAGTAAAAATAATGAATGAAACTGTTGATGGTGAGTACCAAGCATACAAAGCAAGAAATGGTCTTTATGTAAGAGAGAAGTTTTTTGGAAAGTATCCAGAGACTTTAGAATTAGTATCTTCATTATCAGATAAAGATATTTGGAGATTAAATAGAGGAGGTCACGATCCTCATAAAGTTTATGCAGCATATGATAGTGCAGCCAAACATATTGGAAGCCCAACAGTTATAATCGCAAAAACAATTAAAGGATATGGAATGGGAAAAAGTGGTGAGAGTGTGAATACAACTCATCAACAAAAAAAATTAGATGTAGATGACTTATTATATTACAGAGATAGATTTGATGTTCCCCTTACAGATGAACAAGTTAAAAATATAGAATATTTTAAACCAGACGAAAACTCTGAAGAAATTAAATATTTAAAACAAAAAAGAATAGATCTAGGAGGTTTTATTCCAGAGAGAACCTCATACTCAAAACCGATAATAGCACCAAAAAAAGATATTTTTGATAATATGAAACTATCTACAGGTGAGAAAGAAATGTCTACAACAATGGCTCTTGTAAGAATGTTGACNAATCTTCTTAGAGATAAAAATGTTGCGCCTAGACTTGTGCCAATTATTCCNGATGAAGCGAGAACATTTGGTATTGAGGGTTTTTTTAAAAAAATTGGAATTTATGCTCATGAAGGTCAAAAATATGAACCCGAGGACTCTGCTCAACTTTCTTCATATAGAGAAGTAAAAAGTGGACAGGTTTTAGAGGAAGGAATTACTGAGGCAGGATCAATTTCCTCGTGGATTGCTGCTGGCACTTCGTACACTAATCATGATATTGAAATGATACCTATTTACATGTTTTATTCCATGTTTGGTTTCCAAAGAGTTGGAGATTTTGCTTGGGCAGCGGGTGATAGTCAAGCTAGAGGTTTTTTAATAGGTGCAACAGCTGGAAGAACTACTCTCGCTGGAGAAGGANTACAACATCAAGATGGTCATAGCCATCTATTAGCTTCAACAATTCCTAATTGTTTATCATATGACCCAACTTTTCATTATGAATTAGCAGTCATTTTTAGAGAAGGTCTAAGAAGAATGCATGAAAAAAATGAGAACATTTTTTATTATATAACAACAATGAATGAAAACTATTCTCATCCTGATATGCCAGCTAATTGTGANGATGGAATTTTAAAAGGTATGTATAAGTTGAGAGAGACAGCAAGTGTTAGCAAAAGCAAAATACAGTTATTAGGATCTGGAACTATCTTAAGAGAAATGTTAGCTGCCTCTGATNTTTTAAAGAATGATTATAACATTGATAGTGAAGTATGGAGCNTCACTAGTTTCAATGAATTAAGAAAGGATGGAATGGAGGTTGAAAGACACAATCTATTAAATCCTTCTGAAAAAAATAAAATNCCTTATGTTGAACAGTGTTTAGGAAAACAACAAGGACCTATTCTTGCTGCATCTGATTACATGAGAATTAATGCAGATCAAATTAGACCATATACAACTAAAAGTTTTTACTCTTTAGGATCAGATGGATATGGTAGAAGTGACACCAGAAAAAAATTAAGAAAATTTTTTGAAATAGATAAAGAACATATTGTTGCATACAGTCTTAGCGTTTTAGCAAATGAACAGTTATTACCTACAAAATTTGCAGAAGAAGCNATTAAAAAATANAACATTGATAAAAATAAACCTTTACCAACCAAATTATAAATGGAAGATAAGAATATTAAANTATCTGCAAGTCCAAAGGCCAGAAAATTTGCTAGAGAATTAGGAGTCGATATAAATAATATTATAGGTTCAGAAAGATTAGGAAGAGTAATAGAAAAAGATATTAAAAANTTCGTAGCATCTAAAANAAAAAATCCTAAAGATTTTAACACTAGTAAAAAAAATGAGGATATTAAAAAACAATACAATCATTCTGAATTTGGGGATATTCAAATAAAAGATCTTCCACGTATAAAAAAAATTGCTGCTTTACATTTGTCTAATTCATGGAACACTATTCCNCATGTTACGAACCATGATGAGGCAGATATTACAGAACTGGAAGAATTTAGAAATTCACTTAAAGATAATTTTACTGCTGAAAAAATTAAATTAACACCTTTATCATTTGTAATAAAAGCAATTGTAGCCTCACTTAAAAAATTTCCAATTTTTAATTCATCAATTGATGAAGAAAAAATTGTATTAAAAAAATATTTCCATATTGGTATTGCTGTAGATACTTCACACGGTCTAATGGTCCCAAAGATAAGAAATGTTGACAAAAAAAATTTACAACAATTAAACAAAGAACTTAAAAAAATAAGCGATAATTGTAGAAATTTAACAATAGATAAAAAGGAGTTTTATGGAGGCTCTATAACGATAACTAGTCTTGGTGGTATAGGAGGATCTTTCTTTACCCCAATTATTAATTATCCTGAGGTTGCCATATTAGGCTTGGGTAAAATGTATAAAAAGCAGGTGTTTATTGATGGAAAGTTTGTTCCGAGAATAATGTTACCATTGTCATTGTCATATGATCACAGAATTATTGATGGTGCAGAAGCGGCTAGATTTAACAATGATCTAAAGATAAATTTAGGTAGCAATTTTGCTTACAATTTAGCAAACTAATATAAAAAAATTTTATAAATATTTAATGATTAANCAATTTAAACTTTTACAAAACAANATTCATATATTTTTTAAGAATGGTAAATCAAAGGTTTATCCAAATATTTGGTTGAGGGATCACATAAGAAATGATGAAAACTGGGATTTTAGAACAAGTCAAAGAAAAACTTTTACTGCTAAAATCAATTTAAATATCAAAGCAAAAAAAGTAGAAATTTCTAAGGATGGAAAATTTCTTAAAGTTATATGGCCAGGGCTTAAAAACCCTGCAAATTACTCATATAAATTTTTAAATCAANCTTCAAACAACAAAGATAAAAAAAAAATTAAACTTTGGAAAAAAAAAGAAATTAAAAATCAAATATATATTAATTTTAAATTAATAAAGACAAAGTTAGGTTTTAAAGAATTTTTAAAAATACTTCATAAATATGGTTTTGCTGTTGTGAAGAACTGCAACACAAATCTTAAATCAGTTAATACTATTGCAAAAAAAATTGGATATGTAAGAAATTCAATTTTTGGAGGATTGTGGACATTCGAATCCGACAACAAGCAAGCAGATAGTGCTTATTCACAAGATGAATTAAGACCACATACTGATTCAACATACAGTTATGATGCTCCAGGTTTACAATTATTACTTTGTTGTAAATATAAAGCTAAAGGTGGAGAGTCTATTATGGTAGATGGTTNCTCAATTGCAAATGAGTTGAAAAAAAAACATAAAAATATATATAAAATTTTGTGTGATGTAGAAGTTAAAGGATCTTACATCGGCGATGGTGTTGAGTTAGAAGCTAAAAGACCAATTTTAAAATTAGATTCTAATAAAAACTTAGTACAAGTAAGTTTTAATAATTATGATCGTGCACCCTTTAAATTTAGTAATAAATTAACTAAAGATTTTTATAAGGCTATTAAGAAGTTTGATCTGATGGCAAACTCTAAAAGTTTTCAGTGGAGACATGTTTTAAAACCTGGTGAATTATTAATTTTTGATAACTGGAGAGTNATGCATGGTCGTGGATCATTTAAAGGAATCAGAAAAATGGCAGGTTGCTATATCAATAAAGAAGATTTTGATAGTAGTTGCAGAAAATATAACATCATCTAAGTTCCNCAAAAAATTAAATGAATAAATCTTTTTCATTGTTTTGTGCACTTCTAACTACCTTAATTTGGGGGACAGCGTTCATTGCTCAAGACACTGGAATGGANAATATTGGTCCATTAACATTTAATACTGCTAGATTTTTTGTGGGTTTTATAATTATGCTGCCAGTTGCTCTTCTAGTTGAGAATAAAAAAATAATTCCTGAGATAAAATCAAATAGTAAACTTTTTTATAAGTATTATATGTATATGGGTGTATCACTTTTTTTAGGTACATCTCTACAACAGGCAGCTTTACTTTACACAAATATAGCTAATGCAGCATTTTTTACAGTTTTTTATGTTCCAATAGTTCCAATATTACTTTTTTTTATTTACTCAATAAAAGTTCATTGGAGCATTTGGCCATCTATTGGCNTATGCATAATCGGAGTTTATTTNTTAAGTGATTTTTCTAATTCAGATGTTATGCTTGGTGATGCCTTGGTAATATTGTGTTCTTTGTTTTGGGCTCTTCATATAATTTTCGCTGGAAGATTTATGAAAAAATTTGATCTACCGATATTTTACGCTGCTCTACAAGCTGGTTTTGTTTGTTTTCTATCTTTTATATTTGCCTTAATATTTGAGGAAATAAATATTTCAAAAATTTTAATGGAATATANTTCTATCTTATATGCAGGTGTTTTATCTGGAGGAGTTGCTTTTACTCTTCAGATGTATGCGCAAAAAAATATTGAGGAAGCTCCAGCTGCTATAATTTACTCGTTAGAAGGTGTATTTGCTGCAATAGCAGGTTGGATAATTTTAAATCAATTTCTAAACTTTAATAACATAATTGGATGTATATTAATCCTTATAGCCGTTATTTTTTCACAAATAGCACCTTCTTCTAAAATTATTGGTAAATAATAATAAACAGNAAAACACTTAACANTACTCTGTAAAAAACAAAAAAATTTAAACTAAATTTTTTAATAAAAATTAAAAAAAATTTAATNGTAAAGTAGGAAATAATGAATGAAAAAAATATCGAATATACAAATAATAAATTCATTTCTAATCCAGTTTCAAAAATATCTTTAATTCCTAAAAAACTTGCTCCGCTTAGTGCGGGTATAGATAAATAAAATGCAATTTTTGTNGANTCGACTCTATCAAAATTTAGAAACCTAGATGCAGTTATAACAATTCCTGATCGACTTACACCAGGAATAATTGCTAATATTTGAAAAACACCTATAATAAATATATTTTTAAAATTAAGATCAGAATTTAAATTCTTTTTAACTTTAATTTTATCTGCAAAAAATAATATNAAACCAAATATTAAAGTTGTCCATGCAATAACTTTTAAATTTCTTAAATGATCTACCCAACCTGTTGAATAAAATAAATATCCNAAGATTATAAGAGGAATCGAGCCTAGACANATTAGTGCTANTAGATTTTTATTATTTGTTAAATTAATTAACTCTTCCCTAAAATAAAATAATACTGCCAAAAGAGACCCTAGATGAAGACTTATATCTAGATTTAAAGAGCTAGTATTGAAACCACTTACTTTTGATATTAATATTAAATGTGCTGATGAGCTAACTGGTAAAAATTCAAAGAACCCCTGAATAACTGCTAAAATTGATATTTCTAGATATTCTGAAATCATAGGGAAGTTATTTGATAAACAAATTACAGCTAAAATAAAGCATTACTTATTTGCATATCACCTATGCAAAACCTAGTAAAATGGCTAATTTTATGTAATTTTCCAGAAATTAAGTCAATATTNATGCCCTATTTTGGCTTTAGTTATTNATTTTATTGATATATAAGCCTTCCACTATGACAGAGAAAATGCTTAAGTTTATAAATATAGGTCAACAAAACCCACCTAAAAGAGATAAATTGNNAAGAAAAGANGATTTTGGGGAAATATATCAAGAGTTTATTCATGAAAAAGCTAAGGAGCAAGCAAGTAGATGTTCTCAATGTGGAGTACCTTTCTGTCAGGTTCACTGTCCCTTAAGTAACAATATTCCTGACTGGCTTAAGCTTACAGCAGAAGGAAGATATGAAGAGGCTTATCATCTATCTCAGAGTACCAACAATATGCCNGAAGTTTGTGGAAGAATTTGCCCTCAAGATAGATTGTGTGAAGGAAATTGTGTGATTGAGCAATCAGGACATGGAACAGTCACTATTGGTTCAGTAGAAAAATACTTAACAGACAAAGCGTGGGAAAATGGTTGGGTAAAGCCCATAAATATNAAAATTGAGAATGAACAAAGTATAGGAATTATTGGTGCTGGACCAGCAGGTTTAGCTTGTGGTGAAGAACTAAGAAAAAAAGGCTATCAAGTAACTATATATGATAGATATGATAGAGCAGGTGGTTTATTAATCTACGGTATTCCTAATTTTAAATTAGAAAAAAATGTTGTTGAGAGAAGAATTAAACTTTTAAATGATGGTGGAATAAAGTTTGTTCAAAATTTTGAAGTTGGTAAAGACTCCTCTTTAAAAGAATTACAATCAAAGCATGATGCAATATTAATTTCTACAGGTGTTTATAAACCAAGAGAAGTAAATTTACCCGGAAATGATTTGAGTAATATTTTTCCTGCAATGGAGTTCCTAACTGCATCAAATAAGAAAGGATTAGGAGATGAAGTTGAAATTTTTGATAATGGAACCCTTAATGCTGCTGGTAAAGACGTAGTTGTAATCGGAGGTGGAGATACAGCAATGGATTGTGTAAGAACTTCGGTAAGACAAAAAGCTAAATCAGTTAAGTGTCTTTATAGAAGAGATAAAGAAAATATGCCTGGATCGGCAAGAGAAGTAGCTAACGCAGAGGAAGAAGGTGTAGAATTCATTTGGCTAAGTAATCCTAAAGAGTTTAAGGGTACTAATAAGATCGATAGTATTNTTGTTGATAAAATGGAGTTAACTGACCCAGATGAAAGTGGGAGAAGAAAGCCAGTAGCAAAAGAAAATTCAGAGTTTGAGATAAAAGCAGATTTAGTAATTAAATCATTAGGTTTTGATCCAGAGGATTTGCCTGTCTTATTTCAAGAACCTAGATTACAAGTATCGCGTTGGGGAACAATAAAAACAGATTTTGATACCTTGGAAACAAGTATACCTGGTGTATTTGCAGCTGGAGATATTGTAAGAGGCGCATCGTTGGTTGTTTGGGCAATTAAAGATGGGAGAGATGCAGCAATCTCAATAGAAAGTTATCTTAAATCAAAACAAAAAATGAAAGTTGCATAATGGATATCCAAAAAANAAATCTTCAACTTTTAAAAGAAAANTATGTTTATGATGAAAAAATGGAACATGATGCATGTGGAGTAGGTCTTGTAGCATCAACTGAAGGTGTAAAATCAAGAAAAGTTGTTGAATATGGAATTGAGGCACTAAAANCTGTATGGCATAGAGGGGCAATCGATGCAGACGGAAAAACTGGCGATGGTGCGGGAATACATATTGAAATTCCCAAGGATTTCTTTNCGGAAAAGATAGAAATNACAGGACACAAACACGATAACTCAGATTTATGTGTTGGTATGATTTTTTTACCAAGAAATGACTATGCAGGACAAGAGCAATGTAGATCTATTGTGGAGAGTGAATTAACAAAAAAAAATTTTAATATTTATGGATGGCGGCAAGTGCCAGTAGACCCATCTGTTTTAGGGGAAAAAGCAGAATTGACTAGACCTGAGATCGCACAAGTTTTGTTTACTCACAACGATAAATCAATAAATGGAAAAAATTTAGAGAGAAAACTTTATGAGTCTCGAAGAAAAATTGAAAAAGAAGCATTAAAAAATCAATTAAATAACTTTTATATTTGTTCATTTAGTTCAAAATCAATAATTTATAAAGGAATGTTTCTGGCAGAATCCCTTTCNGATTTTTATCGTGATTTACAAGATGAACGCTTTATTTCACGTTATGCAATTTTTCATCAAAGATTTTCTACTAACACTGCACCAAGTTGGGATTTAGCTCAACCATTTAGATCAATTGCCCACAACGGTGAAATAAATACATTAAAAGGAAATATTAATTGGATGAGAATTCATGAGGAAGAAATGTTTAGTCCGTTGTTTGATGATATGGAAAATCTAAAGCCAGTCATACCAGCAGGTAATTCAGATTCAGCATCNTTAGATAATGTTTTCGAATTATTAAATATTTCTGGTCATTCAGCACCCTTGGCAAAATTAATGTTAATACCGGATGCATGGTCAAAAAAAAGTAAAGTACTTCCAAAAGACCACCAACAACTTTTCAATTTTTTAAACAGCACAATGGAACCATGGGATGGACCAGCAGCAATAGCAGCAACAGATAATGAATGGGTAATTGTAGGAAGTGATAGAAATGGACTTAGACCTCTTAGATATACTATTACAAGAGACAAACTTCTTTTTGCTGGATCTGAAACTGGAATGATTGATCTAAATGAAAAGAAAATTGTTTCAAAAGGAAGATTGGGACCAGGAGAAATATTNGGACTAAGAATTGAAAAAGGCAAAGTATACTTCAATAAAGAAATTAAAAATTATTTATCAAGGGAATATAAGCACTTTAACAATCAAATAATTGAATTAGATAAATCATTTACTATCGAAAATGAAAAAAATGAGTTTTCAGGTTCAGATTTAAAAACGATACAACATTGTTTTGGTTACAGCCTTGAAGACTTAGAACTAATTCTTCATCCAATGGCTGAAGACGCCAAAGAGGCAACCGGATCCATGGGAGACGATACACCTCTTGCTGTTTTATCAGACAAATATAGACCTCTTTATCACTTTTTTAGGCAAAATTTTAGCCAAGTAACAAATCCTCCGATTGACTCTTTAAGAGAAAATAAAGTTATGAGTTTAAAAACTAGATTTGGGAATCTAGGGAACATATTNGATTTTTCAAATCTNACAGAAGAAAACATTTATGTATTAGATAGTCCTATTCTATCAAATAATCAGTTTGAAAAATTCATAAAGTATTTCGGAGAGAACTATAAGATTTTAGATTGCACATTTGATACTGGTGAAACACTAGAAAACTCAATTGAAATATTAAAAAATAGTGCTGAAAAAGCAGTAAGAGAGGGTAATAATCAACTAATATTATCAGANAAAAATATATCAAAAACAAAATTACCAATGCCAATGCTTTTATGCATTGGTGCAATAAATACTCATTTGATAAAATTAGGTTTAAGAGGATATGCATCGATTAATGTTCAAACAGGAGACGCTTTAGACACACATTCTTTTGCAACATTAATAGGTGTTGGTGCTACAACAGTTAATCCATATTTAGCCTTTGATAGTTTGCATCAAAGACATGCAAAAAAGCTTTTTGGTAATTTCTCTTTTGACGAGTGCATAGCAAGATATATTAAATCAGTGAATCTTGGATTATTAAAAATAATGTCAAAGATGGGAATATCAGTTTTGAGTTCNTACAGAGGNGGATGTAATTTTGAAACTGTTGGATTAAGCAGAACAATNGTAAAAGATTATTTTCCTGGTGTTTTATCAAAAATTTCTGGGATAGGTTTAACTGGTATTGAAAAAAAAATAAGAGCAATCCATAAAGATGCATTTGATATTCATTCTAATATATTACCTATTGGTGGAATTTATAGATATAGAAAAAATGGTGAAACACATCAATATCAAGGAAAACTAATTCATCTATTACAAGCAGCTGTTGGTTCTAATTCATATGAGACGTATAAAAAATATACTAAAGGTATTTATGGACTAAANCCTATAAGCTTAAGAGATTTAATTGATTTTAAAAAAAAGAATGAAATTGATATTGATCANGTTGAACCAATAACTCAGATCATGAAAAGATTTGGAAGCGGAAGCATGTCCCATGGAGCTTTATCAAAAGAGGCACATGAAACTCTTGCNATGGGAATGAACAGAATTAAAGGAGCATCTTGTAGTGGAGAAGGTGGAGAAGATGAAAAGCGGTTTAAAACTTTGGATAATGGCGATAGTGCAAATTCAAGAGTGAAACAGATTGCATCTGCAAGATTTGGTGTAACTATTAATTATCTAAACAATTGNAACGAAATAGAAATTAAAATTGCCCAAGGTGCAAAACCTGGTGAGGGAGGACAGTTACCAGGATTTAAAGTAACAGATGAAATTGCTAGACTGAGACATTCTACGCCTGGGGTGACGCTAATTTCACCACCACCGCATCATGATATTTATTCAATCGAAGATCTTGCTCAATTGATATATGATTTAAAGCAAATTAATCCTAAAGCGAGGGTNGGTGTTAAATTAGTTGCCTCGTCTGGTATTGGTACCATTGCTGCAGGAGTTGCAAAAGCAAAAGCAGATATAATTTTAATTTCAGGTCATAACGGTGGCACAGGCGCAACACCGCAAACAAGCGTAAAATATGTTGGTATACCATGGGAAATGGGATTAACAGAAGCAAACCAAGTTTTAACTCTAAATAATTTAAGACACCTTGTTACTTTAAGAACTGATGGAGGAATAAAAACTGGTAGAGACGTTGTAATTGCNGCAATGATGGGCGCTGAGGAGTTTGGTGTTGCTACAACTGCCTTAGTTGCTATGGGCTGTATAATGGTAAGACAATGTCACTCNAATACATGTCCAGTAGGTGTTTGTACTCAAGATGAGGAATTAAGAAAAAAATTTACCGGCACTCCCGATAAAATAGTAAATTTGTTTTCTTTTATAGCTCAGGAAGTAAGAGAAATTTTAGCAAGTTTAGGCTTTAAAAATTTAAATGAAGTAATTGGTCGAACAGATTTATTAAGACAAGTAAGCAAAGGGTCACCAAACTTAGATGATTTAGATTTAAATCCTTTATTTGTCCAGGCTGATCCTGGAAAAAATACAAGATACTGCAAAACTCAATTTATTAATGAAGTACCAGATACTTTAGATCAAAAAATCTGGCCAGAGTTAGAAAATTTAATTGATAAAAAATTACCACTCGATAATGTTTATGAAATTGAAAATACTGATAGAGCAGTTGGAACAAGAATTTCTCACAATCTTTATAAAAAATTTGGAAATAATAAAATAGAAGAAAATAATTTTGCTATTAATTTTAAAGGATCAGCTGGTCAGTCTTTTGGAGCATTTGGTGTCAAAGGGCTTAAGTTGATTTTGAGTGGAGATGCTAATGATTATGTTGCAAAAGGACTTTCTGGAGCAACTGTTGTTGTTAAATTACAAGATGAGAGCAATCTTACTTCAAACGAAAATACTATTATNGGAAATACTGTATTGTATGGCGCAACTTCGGGAAATTTGTTTGCCGCTGGTCAAGCAGGTGAGAGATTTGCNGTAAGAAATTCTGGTGCTACTGCTGTTATAGAAGGCTGTGATTCTAATGGATGCGAATATATGACTGGAGGAAATATAATAATTTTAGGTGAAGTTGGTGATAACTTTGCAGCTGGTATGACAGGTGGTATGGCTTTTATCTATGATATTAAAAATCAATTTGATAAAAAGGTAAATCCTGAGACAGTAGTTTGGCAGAAACCAGAGACACCATTCTGGAAGAATTTTTTAAAAGATCAGATGACAAAACATGTCGAAGAAACAGGTTCAATTTATGCAAAAAACATATTAGATAATTTTGAAAATGAATTAATTAACTTTTATCAAGTGTGTCCAAAAGAAATGTTAAATAAACTAGAAAATCCAATTACTTTTAAAGAAGCTAAAAGTAAAGCAAGTTAATATTTTAATTACACATTTGTTTTAACTCATTTAAAATTTTCTTTTGATATTTTTTTGCAAAAAGACTGTGATCACCATTTTTGATTACTTTTAATTTTTTCTTTGCTCTTTTAAATATTTTAATAAGTTTTCTAGAATATATTACTGGAATTGCCTCATCTTTTGTGCCATGAAAGAGTGTAACAGGTATTTTTTTATTTATACTTTTGTTAAGAACTAGGTTCTTTTTCCCATCTTTAATTAATTGATATGTTATTGGGTATTCATATCCACCATGTTTAAGTTTATAAATTCCTTTTTCTTTTGTCTCTTTTTTCATTTTTTTTGTAAATTTTTTCCACATAACTCTTTGTAAAAATTCAGGCGCAGATCCTATCCCCATAAAACCTTTAATCTGATTTGGAAAAAATTTAATTTGATTAACTGATATCCAAGANCCCATGCTAGAACCGATAATAATAAAATTATTCTTTTTAACGATTTTTTTAATAGCTACCCTAACTTGATTGGTCCACTTGCTAATATTCCCTTCTGTAAACTCCCCAGTGGACTTNCCATGACCTGAATATTCAACTGCTAAAAAACCTAATTTATGTAATTTGCAAAATCGCTTAAAAACTTTGGGTTTTTCACCATCCACATCTGACATAAAACCATGAAGAAACACGATGTAAAGCCTGTTAGGAAAATGATGTGATAGATATCTAATTTTAATACCTTTAGATATTTGCAGGAAATTATATTTGCTCATAAAAGTTTATTCGATNTATTTCTTAATATATAACATTAATTAATGTCATCAAATTTAAAAGTTTTACAAGTTATTCCAAAGCTAGGTTATGGTGGTGCAGAAACGGGCTGTTATGATCTAGCTCATTATTTACCTGAAAATGGATGTAGATCTTATATTATTACAAACGGAGGGGAATTAACAAAGTTTATAGATAAAAAAAANGTTAAATATTTTAGACTTCCTGTAAATTCAAAAAATCCACTTTTAATATTAATTAATACTTTAATTATTTCTATGATAATAATTTTTTGCAATATAAATATTGTTCATGCAAGAAGTAGAGCTCCAGCTTGGTCTTGCCTTCTNGCTACAAAGTTAACAAGACGAAAATTTGTAACTACTTTTCATGGAACTTANAATTTTAAAAATAAATATAAAAAATTTTATAACTCTGTGATGGTAAGATCTGATCTAATTATTGCAGGATCTAACTTTATTTTTTCACATATAAAAGAAAATTATCCAGATTTATTAAGTAAAGAAAAAAAATTACTATCTATATTTAGAGGAATAAATATAGATTATTTTGATCCAACAACAACTTTAGAAAACGATGAGGACAATTTATTCAAAAAATGGGGATTAAAAAGAGAGAGAAAAACAATATTGTTTCCTGGTAGATTGACTGCTTGGAAAGGTCATGAAATGTTTCTTGAAGCCATTAATAAAATTAATATTGAACTTGGACATCAAGCTTTTAATGTAATTATTTTAGGAAGTGCTCAAGGAAGAGATTTATATAAAAAAAAACTTATAAGACTAGTAGAACAACACAGATTAACTACGCAGGTTAAATTTATAGATCACTGTAAGAATATGCCTGTAGCTTATAAAATCTCGGATATAGTAGTATCAGCATCAGTTGAGCCAGAAGCTTTTGGACGAGTTGCAGTTGAGGCTCAATCTATGGAAAAACCTATATTGGCAAGTGATATTGGTGGGTCGAGGGAAACAATTGTAAATAAAAAGACTGGACTTTTGTTTGAANCTGGTAACCATGAAGATTTATCAAAAAAACTAATCGAACTTTTAATGATGGATGAAAATAACTTAAAATCAATGGGAATTGAAGGCAGAAAGAATATAGTAACGAAATTTAATGTTGAAAAAATGTGTTTTTCTACTTATTCAGAGTACAAAAAACTTATATATTAAATGCCTAACATTACTTTACCAGACGGAAACAAAATACATTTTTCCAAAAGCGTTACCGGCTTAGAAATAGCTGAAAAAATAAGTAAATCATTAGCAAAGCAAGCTTTAGTAATGAGTGTAAATGATGAACTCAAGGACCTGTATTCTAGTATTGATAAAGATAGTTCTGTAAAAATTTTTACTTCAAAAGATCCNGAGGGGTTAGAAGTTATTAGACATGATACNGCGCATATAATGGCCATGGCTGTTCAAGAATTATTTCCTGGTACTCAAGTTACAATTGGACCAGTAATAGAAAATGGTTTTTATTATGATTTCGCTAGAAAAGAGCCTTTCACAAGTGATGATCTTATAAATATAGAAAAAAAAATGTCGGAAATAATTGATTTAGATGTGAAAACAAAAAGAGAAGTTTGGAAAAGAGAAGAGGCAATCAAACATTTTAAAAAAATTGGTGAAAAATATAAAGCTGAAATAATTGAGAGTATTCCAAAAAATGAAGAACTAACTATTTATCATCATGGTAATACTTGGCATGATTTATGTAGGGGCCCACATTTAGAATCGTCAGGTAAAATTGGGAAAGCATTCAAATTAACAAAAGTTTCAGGTGCATATTGGCGTGGAGACTCTAATAATGAAATGCTTCAAAGAATTTATGGAACAAGTTGGTCGACGCAAAAAGACTTAGATGATTATCTTAAACGAATTGAAGAAGCAGAAAAAAGAGATCATAGAAAACTTGGTAAAGAAATGGATTTATTTCACTTTAGAGAAGAAAGTCCTGGATCTGTTTTTTGGCATGAAAAAGGATGGAATTTGTTTCAAAAGTTAGTCTCTTATATGAGGATGAAACAAGAAAGAGCTGGTTACAAAGAAATTAATACTCCAGAAATCTTGGACAGATCTTTATGGGAAAAGTCAGGTCATTGGGAGAAATTTGGAGCTAATATGTATACTTCAACAACCCCTGATGAGAAAGTTTTTGCAATAAAACCTATGAACTGCCCAGGATGTGTTCAGGTTTTCAATCAAGGTTTAAAAAGTTATAGAGACTTGCCTCTGAAAATGTCTGAATTTGGAAAGGTTCATAGATACGAACCATCTGGTGCACTTCATGGTTTGCTAAGAGTTAGAGCATTTACCCAAGATGATGCACACATTTTTTGTACAGATGATCAAATTACAANTGAATGTTTGACAGTAACTAATCTTATACTAGAAATTTANAAAGATTTAGGTTTTGAAAATGTAATATTAAAATACTCTGATAGACCAGATTTAAGAGTTGGTGATGATGCAGTTTGGGATAAATCAGAAGCCGCCTTGTTAGAGGCCATAAAGGCTTCAAAACTAGAATATTCAATTAACAAAGGTGAAGGGGCATTTTATGGTCCTAAAATAGAATTCGTTTTAAGAGATGCTATTGGTAGAGATTGGCAGTGTGGAACATTACAAGTTGATTTAAATTTACCTGGCAGACTAGGAGCATCTTATGTTGATAGAGATGGATCAAAAAAAGTTCCTGTAATGTTACATAGAGCTTTATTTGGATCTCTAGAAAGATTTATAGGAATTCTTATAGAAAATTACTCAGGTAAACTTCCATTTTGGATTACGCCTCTTCAAGCAGTTGTAATCCCTATATCTAGTGATTTTGATGAGTATGCAAAAAAAATTAATCAAGAATTAAGGGATAAAGGTTTATCCAGCGAAGTTGATCTTAAAAATCACAATTTAAATTATAAAATCAGAGATCATTCATTATCAAAAGTACCATTGTTACTTATATGCGGAAAAAAAGAAGTTGACTCCAACTCTGTAACTATTAGAAAGTTGGATTCAAATAAACAAGAAAATATGGAAATTAAAAAATTCTTAGAAACATATTCAGCTTTAAATAAAGCACCTTCAATTTAAGTGGCAGATTTCAAAAAAAATTATTTTCAAAGACGTTCTAAACCTAANGGTCCAAGATCAAATAGTAGAATAACATCTGCCGAGGTTCAAGTTATAGGAAGTGATGGAGATAACCTAGGTATTTTAAATTTAAACGATGCAATAAATAGAGCTCGTGATGAAGGTTTAGATCTAATTGAAATTGCTCCTAATGCAAAACCTCCAGTTTGCAAAATTATGGATATGGGTAAATATAAATATGATGCTCAAAAAAAANCAAATAAAGCTAAAAAAAAGCAAAAGAAAATAGAGTTAAAAGAAATAAAATTAAGACCAGTTACAGAAGTTCATGATTATACTTTTAAAATTAAAAACGCGCAAAAATTCTTGGCAAAAGGAGACAAAGTAAAATTTACAATTCGATTTAAAGGTAGAGAGCTCCAACACTCAAATTTAGGTAGAGAGCTAATGGACAAGATAAAAATAGATATGGAAACAACTGGCAAAGTAGAACTCCATCCAAAATTTGATGGCAAACAGATGATCATGGTTATCCAGCCTTTATAAGCGATATTTGTAGTTGTAAATCTTAATTAATATTTGTATAACCCCGGAAAATTATGCCAAAATTAAAAACAAAAAGTTCAGCGAAAAAAAGATTTAAAATCTCAGCTAGAGGNAAAGTTATAACTGCTCAAGCTGGAAAAAGACATGGNATGATTAAAAGAACAAATTCACAAATTAGAAAACAAAGAGGAACTACGGTGCTATCAAAGCAAGATGGAAAAATTGTTAAATCATATATGCCGTACAATTTAAGAGGATAATATGGCAAGAACAAAAAGAGGAGTTACAAGTAGAGCTAAGCATAAAAAAGTTCTTAAAGCTGTCAAAGGTCAATGGGGTAGAAGAAAAAATACAATTAGAATTGCAAGGCAAGCAATGGAAAAAGCTATGCAATATGCATATCGTGATAGAAGAAACAAGAAGAGAGATTTTAAATCATTATGGATACAGAGAATTAATGCTGGTGTAAGAGCAGAGGGNCTTACTTACTCTAAATTTATTAATGGATTAAGCAAATCGGGTATAAAAATTGACAGAAAAATACTTGCTGAAATTGCCTATGATAACCCACAAGCCTTTAAAACTATTATAAAAAAAGCACAATCGGCTCTGAATTAATCTTCTCTATTGTTTTTCTTAGCTTAAGAAATAATCTAGAATAATGTCAGATATTATAAAAATTAAAGAGATATATTCAAATAAGTTAAATGGTGATTTAAACACAGAAAAAATAAATCAAATTAAAACTGAATTATTTGGAAAAAATGGTGAGATTTCTAATGCATTTAAGAAACTCGGTTCGATGTCATCTGATGAAAGAAAGACATTTGCATCTGATTTAAATTCTATAAAAAACGAACTTCAAGAGAAAATAAACTCAAAGCTTCAAGAAATTGAAATTAAAGAAATTAATTCTAAACTTGAAAATGAAAAAATAGATGTAACTTTGCCTGAGAGAGATATCAATCAAGGCAAAATTCATCCTGTTTCACAGGTAATAGATGAAATTTCATCTATATTTTCAGAAATTGGTTTTAGTGTTGAAGAAGGACCAGATATCGAGAATGAACATTATAATTTTACAGCTTTAAATACTCCTGACAATCACCCTGCTAGAGATATGCATGATACTTTTTATCTAGATAATAATAAGGAATTATTGCTAAGAACTCATACTTCGCCAGTACAAGTAAGAACTATGTTGAAAGGAATACCACCTTTTAAAATAATTGCGCCAGGAAGAACATATAGGTCAGATAGTGATCAAACGCATTCCCCAATGTTTCATCAGGTTGAAGGACTTCATATTGATAAAAATATTAACATGGGACATCTAAAAGGTTGTTTGAACTATTTTATAAAGTCCTTTTTTGAAGTGGATAAGATCAAAATGAGATTTAGACCAAGTCATTTTCCATTCACTGAACCTTCTGCTGAAGTAGATATTGGCTATGAACTAAAAGATGGAAAAATAGTTATAGGAGAAGGGGATAAGTGGTTAGAAATACTTGGATGTGGAATGGTGCATCCTAATGTACTTAAAAATGTTAATGTTAACCCTGAAAAGTACCAAGGTTATGCTTTTGGTATAGGAATAGATAGACTTGGAATGCTCAAATATGGAATAAATGATTTAAGAGCTTTTTTTGAGACAGATTATAGGTGGCTTAATCATTTTGGTTTTGATCCATTGGATGTGCCTTCAAATTATAGAGGGCTTAGCAGATGAAATTCAGCATAAGTTGGCTTAAAGAACATTTAGTTACAAAATATAAAGATGATAAAATTATTGAAAAACTCACTGATATTGGTCTTGAGGTTGAGAGCTTTGAAAATTCTAGTAATGATTTTGACAGTTTTAAAATTGCAAAAATAATAAATGCTGAGCAACACCCAAATGCCGACAGGTTAAGAGTATGCGAAGTTGATATAGGGGAAAAACATTCAGTTAAAGTAGTTTGTGGTGCACCCAATGCTAAAAAAGATCTAATAACTGTTTATGCTGGTCCAGGTTCTATAATCCCAAAAAATAAAATGAAACTTACAGTTAGCAAAATTAGAGGTGTAACATCTCATGGAATGTTATGTTCCGAATCTGAACTAAATTTATCAAATGAAAGTGAGGGTATTACTGAGCTAAATTCAGATAAATATTCCAGTCAACTTGGAAAAAATTATTTTAAAAATAATTCAGAAAAAGTAATAGATTTGTCAATTACCCCAAATCGACCTGATTGTTTAGGTGTTAGAGGTATTGCAAGAGATCTTGCGGCAGCGGGATCTGGAAAGCTAAAAATTTTATCTAATAAAAAAATCAAAAAGGGAGGTTCTCAAAAAATTAAAGTTTCAATTTTGAAAAATAAAAATCAAGGATGTTCCATATTTGGAAGTTGTTTAATTACAGGTGTCTCAAATAAAGAGAGTCCCAAATGGCTAAAGGAAAAAATTGAATCTATAGGTCAAAAACCAATTTCAGCTATTGTTGATATCACAAATTATGTTATGTTTGACTTAAATAGGCCATTGCATGCTTATGATGCAGACAAAATTGATAAAGAAATTATTGTAAGAAATTCCAAAAAAGGCGAAACCTTTAAAGCTTTAGATAACAAAGAGTATAAGTTGGAAAACGACATGTGTGTAATATCTGACAAGTCAGGTGTCTTAGGCTTGGGAGGAATAATTGGAGGTACTCGCTCTGGAACAGAATTTACAACTAAAAATATTCTGCTTGAGTCTGCATATTTTAATCCAAGATCTATAAGAAAGACTTCAAAACTACTTAATTTAGACACAGACGCAAAGTTTAGATTTGAACGTGGTATAGATCCAGCGTCCATAGAAAATGGCTTAAATAGAGCAACCGAATTAATTACTCAAATTTGTGGAGGTAAAGTAAGCAAATTTGATATCCAAAAAATAGAAAAGAATAAAAAAAATGAAATTAATTTTAAAATCTCTTTATTTGAAAAAATTGTAGGTTTTAAAATTAGTGATAAACAAATATTAAAAATTTTAACAGATCTAGGATTTGAAATATCTAAAAAAAAACAAGAGTTCAAATTAAAAATACCTACATGGAGACCAGATATAACTCAACCAATTGATATAGTTGAGGAATTAATAAGAATTAAGGGATATAATAATGTTCAAACTTTAGAGCCAGAAAAGGTAAGAAATAAAGATACATTAAACAAACAACAAAAACTATTTCATTTTCTTCAGCGCGGCGTGGCCTCTAAAGGATATTATGAAACCGTTACCTGGTCTTTCACTGAATCAAAAATAAATAATTTATTTAGAGAAANTTATAAAGAAATTAAAATAGTTAATCCAATCAGTTCAGAATTAGATGTATTAAGAAATTCTATATTTCCAAATTTAATTTATTATCTTAAGAAAAATTTAGACAGAGGATTTAAGGATATTTCTTTATTTGAAATTGGACCTATATTTGAGGGCAAGCAACCAGGTCAACAATCAACTGTAATAGGTGCGGTTAAATCTGGAAAAATATCAAGACTTAATTGGAATGAAAAAGATAGATTAGTTGATCTTTTTGATGCAAAAAAAGATGCTATTCAAACTTTAGTTGAGGCTGGTTACAATAAAAATAGTCTTTTTATAAGAGACAGATCTCCAAATTATTATCACCCAGGAAAATCTGGTTCTATTTATCTTGATAAAGATGATATTGAACCAGTAGCTTTTTTTGGAGAAATACATCCAAATATTACAAAAAAACTAGATATAAAAACAGAGGCCTTAGTAATTTTTGAAATTCTNGTAGATCATTTGAAAGATAATAGTTTAAAACTTAGAGAGCAAAAGCCTAATTTTGAGTANTCTGATTTTCAAAAATCAGAGAGAGATTTTGCNTTTGTGGTTGATAAAAATATCAAAGCACAAGATTTAATAGAAATTATCAAATCTGTTGATACAGAATTNATAAAAGNAGTTAAAGTATTTGATGTATATGAAGGAGAAAATATATCTCCTGGTAAAAAATCAATTGCTTTAAATGTTACAATCCAATCATCCAAAAAGACCCTAAATGAAAACGATCTTGAAAATGTTAATAAGTTAATCATTTCTTCAATAGAGTCTAAATCTGGTGCAAAAATAAGATCTTAAATGACCACCACAATTAACAATATTAGAAATTTCGCAATTATNGCACACATTGATCATGGNAAATCAACAATTGCAGATCGTATAATTCATAAATGTGGAGGNCTNACTGACAGAGAAATGAAAGCCCAAGTACTTGACTCAATGGATATCGAGAGAGAACGAGGGATTACTATCAAAGCTCAAACTGTAAAACTTAACTATAAAGCAAAAGATGGAAAAAACTATATTTTAAATATAATTGATACTCCAGGACATGTAGATTTTTCTTACGAGGTCAGTAGATCNTTATATGCTTGTGANGGATCAATTTTAATCGTAGATAGTACCCAAGGTGTTGAGGCACAAACATTAGCAAACGTTTATCAAGCCCTAGATATTAATCACGAAATAATACCAGTTCTAAACAAAATTGACTTACCGGCTTCTGATCTAAATAGAACAAATAAACAAATAGAAGATGTAATAGGCATAGATACATCAAGCGCTATCCCATGTTCAGGAAAAACAGGAGAAGGTATCGAAGATATTTTAGAGCAAATAATTCAAGCTCTACCTGGACCCAAAGGTGAGAAAAAACAAAATCTAAAATGTTTACTAGTTGATAGCTGGTACGATACTTATCTAGGGGTTGTAATTCTAGTTAGAGTTATCGATGGAAAAATTTTTAAAAATATGAAAATAAAAATGATATCTACTAACCAGGAATATATTGTTGAAAAGGTAGGAGTATTTACACCTAAACCGAAAGATATTAAAGAACTTAATTCTGGCGAAATAGGTTTTATAACCACAGGGATTAAGGTACTTTCAGAGACTAAAGTTGGAGATACAATTTGTGATGCTACAAAACCTTTAGTTAAAGCATTACCTGGATTTAAACCAAGTAAGCCAGTTGTATTTTGTGGCCTCTTTCCGGTTGATAGTTCAGAGTATCAAAAATTAAAAGATGGATTAGCAAAATTACAATTGAACGATGCAAGCTTTTCTTACGAGCCAGAATCATCTTCTGCATTAGGACTTGGCTTCAGATGTGGCTTTCTGGGGTTACTACATCTTGAGATCGTAACAGAGAGATTAGAAAGAGAATTTGATATAAATCTTTTAACTACAACACCGGGTGTAGTTTATAAAGTTCACATGAATAATGGAGATATTAAAGATTTACAAAACCCCTCTAGTCTACCCGATCCAACACTTATAAAATTTATAGAAGAACCTTGGATTAAAGCAACAATTATTACTCCTGATGAATATCTTGGATCAATTATTAAAATTTGCCAAGATAAAAGAGGTATTCAAACAAACTTAAGCTACTCTGGAAATAGAGCTGTTCTAAATTATGAAATACCTCTTAATGAAGTGGTTTTCGATTTTAACGATAGATTAAAATCAATGACAAGTGGATATGCAAGTTTCGATTATGAGATAATAGAGCATAGAGTGGGAGAATTAGTTAAAATGAGTATTCTTGTCAACGCTGAACCAGTTGATGCATTAGCGATGATGATACATAAAGATTTTGCACATTCAACTGGAAGAGAAGTTTGTGAAAAGTTAAAAGACTTAATACCTAGACATAATTTTATGATACCTGTTCAAGCAGCTATTGGAGGAAAGATAATAGCGAGGGAAACAATAAAAGGATTTAAAAAAGATGTTTTAACAAAAATTCATGGTGGTGGTGCGGTAGATAGAAAAAGAAAGTTACTAGAAAAACAAAAAAAAGGTAAGGCTAGAGCAAAGCAATTTGGAAAAGTTGAGATACCACAAGAAGCTTTTATTGGAGTACTAAAAATATCCAAAGAAAAATGATAAAAATTTTAATCACAATTTTAATATTAATTAATATTTTATTTTTATACCTTTTAAATAAAAAAAAGATAAAAAAATTTTTTTATAAAAGTAAAATTAAGTCTGTTGATATTGAATATTTAAATAAAATTTTTACAAATAAAACCATCGATAAAAATTTGTCTGGTCCAAAAGACGATGTAATAGTAAAAAATTTCTGCATTCCCCCAAATAATAATATTGTTGGGATGACATCTAATTATGAAGCATGGATAATTTCTTCTTTAAGTACAATAAGTAAAAAAATATTTGAGTTTGGAACTTGTAGTGGAAAAACTACTTATTTAATGTCTTTAAATTCGCCTGAAAACTCCGAAATAATTTCTTTAACTCTAAGTCCAAAAAATTTAAATGAAATTAAAAGAAATGAGTTAGATAACAAAATATCATTTAGAAATATTTTAAATGAAAGTATTTATAACAATTTTCTTTTCACAGGTAGTAAATTTGAAAAAAAAATAAAAGTAATTTTTCAAAATTCACTAAATTTTGATGAGTCAATTTATCATAATCAATTTGACTTAATATTTATTGATGGAGGACATACATATTCTGTAATAAAAAATGACTCTGAAAAATCTTTTAAAATGTTAAAGAATAATGGAATAATTCTTTGGCATGATTATGTTCCAGGAAAAGAGTCCGCTAAAAATGTTGTAAAATACATTCACAATATTTCCAAAGATTTTGAGATATTTCATATTAAAAATACTTCACTTTGTTATTATACTAAGAAAAATACCTTATAGGAGAGGTGGCCGAGTGGTTGAAGGCGCACGCTTGGAAAGCGTGTATAGGGGAAACTCTATCATGGGTTCGAATCCCATTCTCTCCGCCAAAATATTGACTAAAATGAGCATAAATTTTAGTAAAATTAATTAATAGAAAAAAAAACTAATTATGGTTAAAAAACCAATGTTTATCAATGGTTTTTTAATGTCTATCGCTGATTAGATTTTATTTAAAAATACAAAAATGTTATAAAAAGCTTTCCTTGAAAAAATAAAATGACAAAAAATAACACAACATATCAGGCAGACTCTATAAAAGTTTTAAAGGGCTTAGAGGCTGTTAGGAAAAGACCTGGAATGTATATTGGTGATACAGACGATGGCACAGGCTTACATCATATGGTCTATGAAGTTGTCGATAATTCGATAGATGAGGCTCTAGCTGGTTATTGTAAAAATATAACAGTTGATATTAATCCTGATGGTTCAATAACAGTGAGAGATGATGGACGGGGAATTCCAGTTGATATTCATAAAGGTGAAAAAAAATCCGCTGCAGAGGTAATTATGACTCAGTTACATGCAGGTGGAAAGTTTGATCATGAATCATATAAAGTTTCAGGTGGCTTACATGGCGTTGGTGTATCAGTTGTTAATGCATTATCTGAAAAACTAGAATTAACTATTAATAGGGACGGAAAAAAATATTTTATAGAGTTTAAAAATGGTGATTCAATTGCACCTCTCAAATCTATATCTAAGTCAAAAAATTCTGGTACAGAAATTAAATTTTTACCATCAAAAGAGATATTTTCTTCTACGAAGTTTAGTTTTTNGATTATACAAAAAAGACTACAAGAGCTTGCATTTTTAAATAAGGGTATAAAAATAATTCTTAATGATCTGACTTTNAAAAAACAAAAAAATATTGAATTTAAATTTGATGGTGGGATTTCAGAATTTGTTGAATTTTTAGATGACAAAAGAGAAAAACTTAAAAATAAAAATGATAATGACCTTTTCAGAAAACCAATATNTATCGAAGGGTTAAAAAACAATATTGATATACAATGTGCATTAAAATGGAACGCAGGATATAACGAAGATGTTTATCCTTACACTAACAATATTTATCAAAAAGATGGTGGGACACACCTTCTTGGATTTAGAAGTGCTTTAACTAGAGTTATAAATAAATATGCATTAGAGCAAAAATTGCTAAAAAAGAATAAGGTAACCTTATCAGGTGATGACATAAAAGAGGGATTAACTTGTATTTTATCTGTTAAAATTCCTGACCCAAAATTCTCTTCTCAAACTAAAGATAAACTTGTGTCTTCAGAAGTAAGAAATATTGTTGAAAATATAGTTAATGAAAAATTGTCCATTTGGTTTGACCAAAATCCTTCAGTTTCTAAAATTATTCTTACTAAAATAATTCAAGCNGCAGTAGCCAGAGATGTTGCAAGAAAAGCAAGGGAAAATGTAAGGCGCAAAGGAGCTTTGGAATTAACTGGATTGCCTGGTAAATTAGCTGATTGTCAAAATTCTAAGCAAGAGGGTACTGAACTTTTTATAGTAGAGGGAGATTCGGCGGGTGGATCAGCAAAACAAGGAAGAAATAGAGAAAATCAAGCGGTTCTACCTCTGCGCGGCAAAATATTGAATACATTTACAGAGCTTAATGGAATTAAAAAAAATGGGAATTCTTCAAATGAATTAAGAACAAAAACCCTNTCCAAAATGATTTCTTCAAATGAAATTGTCACTTTGATAAACGCTTTAGGACTTGACCCAAAAAATGAGGAAATCGATATTAAAGATTTAAGATATGGAAAAATTATTATTATGACAGATGCAGATGTTGATGGATCACATATCCGAGCTCTACTTTTGACGTTTTTCAATAACAANCCCTTTAATAAACTAATTGAGCATGGACATGTGTATCTTGCTCAACCTCCATTGTTTAAAATTAATAGAGGATCTAAAGGAATATATATAAAGGATGAAAAGTCATTAGAGGATTACATAATTAAAAATTGTAAAGAATTAAAGAATCTAAAAAAAGGCTCAAAAGATTTCAATAAAAAAATGACAGATGAAAAGTCAAAACTAAATATCCAGAGATTTAAAGGATTGGGAGAGATGAATCCAGAAGAATTATGGAATACNACGTTAAATCCTGAAACTAGAAATTTATTGCAAGTAGAGTATTCAAAAAATATAAAAAAAGATCAAGATCTTATCCAAACATTGATGGGCAGTGATGTATCTTCTAGAAAAGATTTTATTGTTGAAAATGCAATAAATGTTTCAAATTTAGATATATAAATGGAATTTGGAAAAAATTCTAAAATATACTCTTTAAAAAAATCAACTTATATTAATTTAAGATGGATCGGTATNTTTGGCCAATTCATTACTATAAATATTGTAAAATTTATTTTAGATTTTGATTTTGAATTTTTGATTGCTAATCTAATTGTAATTATTGGAGTTATTAGTAATTTAGGACTAACTTATTTTTATAAAGATTCACAACTATCTAATAGGTCTGCTTTTAACTTTTTATTCTTAGATATAATACAATTAAGTTCATTATTATTTTTAACAGGAGGAGTTTTAAACCCATTTGCAATTTTCTTACTTATTCCAAGTGTCTTTGCTGCTTCTAGTTTAGAAATAAAGACAAATCTTTTACTAATTTTTATTACACTTTTTTCAATACTTTTTCTTACATTTTATTCAATGGAACTTCCATCTCCCTTAAATGAATTCAGTATAAGTAATTATTATTTTTATGCTATTCCATTATCTTTAATTATTGCATTAATTTTTTTAAATTATTTTGCATTAACTTTTGGAAAAGAGTCAAATTTAAGAAAAGAGGCATTAGATAAAATTAAAGANGAAATATCAAAAGAGCATGAGTTAGTATCTTTAGGTGGCCAAGCAGCTGCAGCAGCACATTCTTTAGGCACTCCACTTTCGACTATAAAAATAATTTCCCAAGATCTGTATGAGCAATTTAAAGATAAAAAAGAGGTTAATAAAGATATTGAATTATTAGTTAGTCAAGTCGAAAGATGTAATCAGATACTAAAAAAATTAACCTTAAATCCTAGTGTTGATGATGACTTTTTAGATAAAGATTTTGGATTATATGAATATTTAAAAGAAATAATAAACTCATTTCAGGCAATATCAGATAAGAATTTTGATATTGATATTGAACAAAATGCAAACCCATTTCATATTCGTAAATCAGTTGAGATTATTTATGGATTAAGAAATTTTATTGGAAATGCTAATAAATTTTCAAAAAAAAATATTTATATTTCTTTGAGAACTGATAGCGAAATATCACAGGTAATAATTGAAGATGATGGACCTGGATTTCCAAAAGATATAATAGATAAAATTGGGGAACCTTATATAAAATCTTTATCTATAAAAAGTAATAAAACTGGGTTAGGATTGGGTTTATTTATTGGAAAAACGTTGCTTGAGAAAAATTCTGCTAAATTGTTGTTCAGAAACTCTGAGACAAGAGGAGGAGCAGAAGTTAAAATAGAGTGGTTTAATAAAGATTTAATTGAAGTTTAATGAAGTTTTTTTTTATCAAATAATCCGCTGAGCTGACCAACCATAACATCACCTAATTCTTGAACGTCTGTAATTTTAATTGCTTTGTCATAGTATCTTGAAACATCATGACCAATTCCAATAGCTAGGATCTCAGTGTCACTTTTATTTTCTATAAATTTTACAACTTTTTTTAAATGTTTTTCCAAGAAATCACCTGAATTTACAGATAAAGTTGAGTCATCAACAGGAGCACCATCTGATATAACCATAAGTATTTTTCTCTCTTCTTTTCTTTTTTTTAATCTGTTAAAAGCCCATGTTATAGCTTCACCATCAATATTTTCTTTTAACAAACCCTCTTTAAGCATTAAACCTAAATTCTTTTTAGATTGCCTCCAGTGTGTATCAGCTGATTTATAAATAATATGTCTAAGATCATTTAGTCTTCCTGGATTTTTCAATTTACCATTTTTGTTCCAGTCTTCTCTACTTTTTCCACCCTTCCAATTTTTTGTAGTAAAACCTAATATTTCAACTTTTACTGAGCATCTTTCTAATGTTCTCGAGAGAATATCAGCACAAAGCGCCGCTATGGTTATAGGTCTTCCTCTCATTGAGCCAGAGTTATCAATTAATAAAGTTACAACAGTATCTTTAAATTCAAAGTCTTTTTCTTTTTTAAATGATAATGAATTATATGGATCAATTATAATTCTAGGTAATTTAGAACTATCAAGTAAACCTTCTTCTAAATCAAATTCCCAAGATCGGTTTTGTTTTGCAAGTAATTGCCGTTGTAATTTGTTAGCTAATTTTGTTATTAGATCTTGAAAACTTGTTAATTGCTGGTCAAGATTCCTTCTTAATTTTGAAATTTCTTCATCAGTTTCCAGTGTTTCTGCTTTTGATATCTCATCATACTCACTTGTATACACTTTATAATCTTTTTCACTTGTTCCTATTATCTTTTTTTGAACTGTATTTTTTGTTTCTTTATCTTCAGATCCATCGTCCAACTGTTCATCCATTCTGAACTCATTCATATCTTCAGAGCCGTCAACTCCATCTTGCTCAGATCCCTCATCAGTGGCTTGATCTTTATTATCAGACTCATCATTTTCATTTTTTGCATCTCCATTCGAATCCTGATTATCTTGTTGAGTTTCTTTTTTTTCGTCATTTTTTTCAGATTCAAATATTTTCATATTTTCTAAAATTTTTGAGAATTTTGAGTTATATACTTCTTGATTTTCTAACTGTGTTTTTAGATAATCTATATGTTCCTCAACAGAATCATCAAAATCTTTTTTCCAAAAACTCAAGATTTTTTTACAATTTGCATTAAGCTCAACATTGAAAAACTTATTGATTAAATAATATTCAAAAGCATCAGTGATATTAGCCTCTTCTTTTTTGCTTATATTATCTGGCTTTTCTGTAATTATTTTGTTTTGGTAGTTTTGCTTAAAATTTTTTGCAATACCTTTTAACATTTCAGACCCCAAAAGTTCGTATCTTATTTTTTCTGAGATTTTATACAATGTTTGACAAGAAACATTTGATGGTAAATTTTTACTAAGTATATTTTCATCAGAAAATTTTATTTTTAAAGCCTCAGAATCAGTTTCTGCTCTTAATTTAGTAAATTGATTTTTGTCATATATATTTTCTAATTGACTAATTTTTAATTCTGAAATTTTGGAGTTATTTTTTTTATTATCAATTTCTAGATCACCAGAAATAGCTTTTACAGTTGATATGAGTGCTGTTTTAAATTTTTGCTTAACAATATCTTCTTTATTCATTTAAATTTGAATATTAATCATAGATTCTGGCAACTCTTCACCAAAACATCTTTGATAATATTCGGCAATAGTACTTTTTTCTACTTCATCACATTTATTTAAAAAAGTAACTCTAAATGCGTAACCAGTATCTTTAAATATTTCTGCATTTTCTGCCCAGTGTAATACTGTTCTTGGACTCATAACAGTCGATATATCACCAGCGATAAAACCTTTTCTTGTCAAAGTAGCGACTTTAATCATATTAGCAACTTTCTCTTTACCTTTTTGATTATTGTAGTTTTTGTTCTTACCTAAAATAATTTCCATTTCTTTATCTAAACTTAAATAATTTAACGTTGTTACAATATTCCATCTATCCATTTGTCCCTGGTTAATCTGTTGTGTTCCATGATAAAGACCAGTTGTATCTCCTAAACCTACAGTATTAGAAGTAGCAAAAAGCCTAAAGTATTTATTTTGTTTTATAACTTTATTTTTATCAAGAAGTGTAAAATTACCCTCAGCTTCTAATACTCTTTGAATTACAAACATAACATCTGGTCTTCCCGCATCATATTCGTCAAATACCAGCGCAATTGGATTTTGAATTGACCAAGGCAGTATACCTTCCTTAAATTCAGTTACTTGTTTACCATCTTTAATAATAATTGAATCTTTTCCTATAAGATCAATCCTACTTACATGACTATCTAAATTTATTCTAATACATGGCCAATTTAGTCTTGCTGCAATTTGTTCTATATGAGTTGATTTACCAGTACCATGATATCCTTGGACTAAGACCCTTTTATTAAATGCAAAACCTGATAAAATTGCTAGAGTTGTATCTTTATCAAATTTATAACTTTTGTCTATCTCAGGAACGTATTCTGATTTTTTAGAATAAGCATCAATCTCCATATCACTTTCAAAACCAAAAGTTTGTTTGATTGAGACTTTAATATCCGGTGCTTGTTCAATATTTGTTATCAATTTTATTTCTATATGTATTTTTTAGTTGAGTATAAGCTAGAGTAATTACTTTAAGCTTATCTTCAAACTTTTTATTTCCAGCATTCATATCAGGGTGGAATTTTTTGACAAGCTTTTTAAACTTCTCTTGAATTTTTTCCCATTTTAATCCTACTGAAATTCCTAGTATACTGAATGCTTTAATGTCGCTGCTGTTGAATCTAAATTTATTCATATATTCCAAATCTTGGTTAAACTTTATTTTTCCTAATTCATCTTTTAAAGCATTATTCCATAAAACTTTAAAAAAATTATCCGAGGAACTAAAACTTTGAGTTGGTTTATGCCAAGTTAAATCAGATTTTAAAAAATCATAAATTTGTTGGTCGTTCATACCAGAAAAATAATTCCAATTTTTATTAAATTCTTTGACATGCTCTAAACATAATAACCTATAATTCTTACTATTATCTCTTTCTCTTGGAGCTTTATAGACTCCTTCTTCATTACAATTTTTCCAGTCGCAAATATTTTTCATTCAGTATAAAATAAGTTATGAATTTTAATATTCTTTCAAATTTAATAAAAAGTAAAGTTTTAGCAAATAAAAATATTGAGAGTGTTAAAGTTGAAGATAAATCATTCTTACATAAAAACCATGCTTCAAATCAAAAAGATAAATTTCATATAAAATTAACAATAATATCTAAAGAATTTAAAGCTATGAATAAAATCCAAAGTAATAAAATAATATTTAAATTACTTGAAGATGAAATAAAAAAAAAAATTCATTCTCTACAAATATTTTTTGTTTAAATAACATTCTTCAGAAAACTTCTAAGATTATTAGCGCTTAATTCAAAATTAGTATTAATCTTTCCAAATTTTTTTAAAAGTACAAGATTAATTTTATTGGATTTATTTTTCTTATCTGATTTCATATAATAAATAATTTTATTTATATCTTTATAAGTAAAAAAGTTTCTTATTCTTCCTCTATGAACAATTTTATCTATATGAGATTTAATTAATTTATAATCACTCTTTGATAATAAGTTCTTATAAAAGCTAAGATAAATTGAATTATTAATTCCTAATATGACAGCTTCCCCATGATTTAACTTTGTAGAGTAATTTAAAGTAGCCTCATAAGCGTGTGCAAAGGTGTGACCTAAGTTTAACACTTTACGTAAATTTTCTTCTTTTTCATCTCTTTCGACAATTTTTTTTTTTAATTTACAACTATTTAATATAGCTTGATTTATCAAATTGGATTTTAATTTTAAAATACCATCAATATTTTTATCTAAAAATAAAAATTTTTTTTTACTATCTAACAAACTACTTTTAAATATCTCTGCATAACCACAAATAATTTCTCTTTTTGGTAGAGATTCAAGTAAATTTGTATCTGCAATTACTAAATCTGGTTGATAGAAACTCCCAATCAGATTTTTCCCATATTTATTATTTATTCCTGTTTTTCCACCTATCGAAGAGTCAACTTGTGATAATAAAGTTGAAGGCAAGTTTATAAACTTTATACCTCTTTTATAGATACTGGCAGCAAATGCACTTACATCACCAGTTATACCTCCCCCGAAAGATATCAAACAATCATCCCTATTAAATTTATTTTTGAACATTAAATTCAATATTTTATCAACATTTTTATAGTCTTTATTTTTTTCAGTGGAATAAAATTGAAAAAATATATTTTTTTTATTTTTTAAACTTCTCTGCAACAATTTTTTAAATTTTGAAGGGATATTTTTATCCATAATAACCAAACATTTATCAAAATTGATTTTTTTTTGGTTAAGGATTTTACCTGTTTTATTAATTATATTTGATCCAATGACAACATCATAACTTTTTGCATTAGTTTTTATTTTAATATTATTTATTTTCATAACTTTTAATAATTTTGTTTATTATTTCGTTTTTACTAATTCTGTTACATTTAATTTCAAAGTTTGCTTCCTTATATATTTTAGATCTTTTGATAATAAGTTTTTTTATATCATTATTAGACATTTTAAAAGTTAACGGTCTTTTTTTATTACGTCTTATTCTACTAATTAATATTTCTGGACCCCAGTTTAACCAAAAACTTATTGAATTTTTTTCACACTTTTTTTTAATTTTAGAATTCAAGAAACTTCCACCTCCTAGTGAAATTACTTTTTTTTTATTATTTAAGTTTTTAATAGATATCATTTCTTCAAGTTTTCTAAAATATGCTTCTCCTTTTTCTAAAAAAATTTCGGAAACTGTTTTCTTTTCAAGTTCTTCTATTTGTTGATCTATATCTATAAAATCTAGTTTTAATTTTTTTGCAACAGATCTCCCCACAGTAGTTTTCCCTGCTGCCATCATACCTATTAAAACTAAGTTTTTATTTGATTCCATTGGTTTCTTTGTTGAAAAATCACAAATTTGTCTTATTTTGAAATTAATTAAAAGTATATAAAAATAAAAAAAATACAAGCAAAGGTAATAATAAGTTATGAGAAAATTTATAATTAAATTAGCTTTAATTGTATTTTTTTTAATTGTAGGAATATTTATAATCAGCACTATTGAATTCCCAGCTCCATATAAAAAAATTGAAAAAACCATACCAAATGAAAAATTTAAACCTCTTAAATAAAATAATTTCTTCAGTATTTTTAATTTTCATTATTTCTTTTAACACATCAGCAAACGAACCAGTGGATATATGGAACATAGAGAAAATACAGAAAAAAATTGATAAAGAAGAAAAAATTGATCAATCAATAAAAATCCAAAATAGTGAAAGTTTATTAAAATTAAAAAATAAGAAACAAGAAATTTTTGTAGACAATAATCTTCTATCTTCAAATGTAAAACTAGTTGGACTTTACGATCCTTCCGAAAATGGTTTGTCAATAAATATGTGGGAAAATACTGATGGAGAAATAATAAAAAAAATACTAAATGACATTGATAAAAAACAATTGTCTAATTTTTCTCTAGATATACTTGATATAGCTCTGTTGACTAATTCTTATTTACCAAAAAAAAATATATCAAGTGATGAGTTTAATGAATTTAAAATCGATCATTTAATTAAAAGAGATGATGTAGAAACAATTAAGGAGTTTCTAATAAAAAATCCTGATTTAAATAATAACCATAAACTTATTAGATATTATGTAGATTATTATTTATCAAGATCAGAAATTAATAAATCTTGTGAAATTTTTAATTATTTAAATAATATTTCTAACCAGTATTTAAACTATTTTAAAATTTATTGTTTAATAAAAGATAATAAAAAAGAAGAAGCACAATTATTGTTTGATTTAAGTTCTGAGTTAAATCAAATTGATAATTTCTTTTCAAAAAAATTCTTTGCTTTAATGGATTTTAGTAAAAATTATGAAGTTTCGGATGAAAATTTACTTTTTTTCCATTTGTCACATAAAACTGATAAAAATTTTTTGTACGAGCCAAATATAAAATCATCTAAACTAATTTGGAAATATTTATCTTCCTCAAATCTTCTCAAAAAGGCAGATATGTTTGATTTTCAAGATGTAGACCAAATTCAAACCCTTGAAAAAGCTACAAATGAGAAAATTTATAATGAGAAAGATCTATTTGAAATATATAAAAAATTTCAGTTTGACATAAATCAATTATTATCTGCCATCGAAAGTTATAAAATCTTACCCGCATATGAAGGAAGAGCTCTGCTTTATCAAAGATTAATATTGTCTATTGATACAGAACAAAAGTTAATTTTTGCAGCTGAAATTAAAAAATCATTTTTAAAAAGTAATCTAAAAAATATTTTCAATGATGAATTGGTTAAAATATTAAAAAATATAAAAAAAAAAGAAGTTCCTTCAAATTTCACTTCATTTTATAATAATTACAAAGAGCATGCAAACATTAAGGTATCTAAAATAAAAATTAACAATAAGATAATTCATCAATCAAAATTAATAAATTATTTTCTTAATAAAATAAGCCTTCTTAAAGTAGAAAAAGATACAAATGAATTATTAAAAAGAATTAAACAAAAAAAGAAATATAAATTTTCAATTAAAGATAAAATTTTACTAGAGTCACTGAAATCTGATGGTGTTAAAATAAAGAATAACTATAAAGATTTATATGAATACAATTTTAAGCTCCCAGAGGATATAAAAAATCTTATTAAGCAAAAGGAAACTGGTCTAATACTTTTAAAATTAGCTGAAACTATTGGTGAGGATAATTTAAAAGATTTGGACCTAGACTCCGTGAGCTTTATTGTTGGAATTTTAAACGAAATGAAAAATATTGAATTAAGGAACAAAATAATATTAGAAACGCTTCCTTTAAAAGTTTAATAGATATAAAACATAATCATGTCCATCAAAGATATTATAACAGTACCAAACGAGATACTTAAGAAAACTTCAGCTCAAATAGAAACAGTAGATAATAACATTAAAAAATTAGCAAAAGATATGCTTGAAACTATGTACCAACACAAAGGAATTGGTTTAGCTGCTGTGCAAATAGGTATATTAAAAAATCTCATTGTAATTGATGTTTCAGAAAAAGATAAAGAAAAAAATCCATTGGTTTTTATAAATCCAAAAATAAAAAGATTTAGCGACGAAATATCAAGTTATGAAGAAGGATGCTTATCTATCCCAGATACTTTTATTGAAATTGAAAGACCAAAATTTTGTGTTGTAGAATATATAGGATTAGATGGTAAAAAAAAAGAGATGGAATGTGATGGTTTGCTGTCAACATGTTTGCAGCATGAATGTGATCATCTAGAAGGAAAATTGATTATTGATTTTCTTTCAAAGTTAAAAAAAGAAGTATTAATAAAAAAATTATCTAAACATAAAAATTCTAATAGAATTGTTGTTTAATAAATGAGCAAGAACATAGCCTTTCTAGGTACACCAAAATTTGCAGTACCTATTCTAAAATCTTTATACCAACATGGATATAATATAAGATGTGTTTTTTCCCAACCACCAAAAAAATCATTTAGGGGACAAAAAATAAATAAATCACCAGTTCAGACTTTGGCAGAAAATCTAGAAATTACTGTTAAGACACCAAGTAATATTGAAAATGATTATGATTACATTAAAAGTTTGAAATTAGATTTAGCCATAGTTGTAGCTTATGGCCAAATTATACCAAAAAATATTTTAAGTTTAAGTAAAAATGGATTTTTAAATTTACATGCCTCGTTATTACCTAATTGGAGAGGAGCAGCACCTATACAAAGATCAATTATGAATATGGATAAAACTTCTGGAATTAGTGTAATGAAAATAAATGAAAATTTAGATGAGGGTCCAATTATGAATACATATGAAATTAATATCTTAGAAAATGAAAATACTTCAAGTTTATCCAGAAGACTTTCTGAACTTGGAAAAAAAATTATAACCCAAAATATTGAAGATATATTTAATAATAAAGCAAAATTTATAGATCAAGACAATACAAAAGCTACTTATGCAAAAAAAATTATTAAAAGCGAGGGCAAAATAAATTGGCAAGAAGACTCAAAGAAAGTTTTAGCTAAAATTAATGGATTAAATCCAAAACCTGGAGCATGGTTTGTTTATAAAAAAAAAAGATATAAAGTTTTAAAGGCGATTTTCTCTCAAAAAAATGGAAAAGTAGGCGAGGTATTGGATGGTGAATTAACAGTCTCATGTGGTTCTAACTCAATAAGTATAATTGAGATTCAGAAAGAAGGTAAAAATTCCCAGAAAACAAGGGATTTTTTGCTTGGTAATAATATAAAAAAAGGTAGTTCTTTGATTGATGAATAAATATCAAATTTTAATTGAGTATGTTGGAACAGCTTATGTGGGTTGGCAGATTCAAAAAAAAGGAAATTCAATTCAAAAAACAATTCAAAATGTTCTATCTAATCTTTTAAAAGAGAAAGTTATACTTCATGGATCAGGAAGAACTGATGCTGGTGTTCATGCTTTAGGGCAATCGGCTCATTTTGATTGTATGACTAATATAAAAAATTTAGAAAAATTTGTTAAGTCTCTTAATTTTTTTTTAAATAAAAAAAATATATCTATTTTAAAAATAAAAAAAAAAAAATCAAATTTTCATTCAAGATATTCAGCTAAGGAAAGAAGTTATATTTATCTTATTAGAAATGCTTTAGCACCCTCAATTATAAATCATAATAGAGAATGGCATGTGATAAAAAAATTAGATATAGGATTAATGAAAAAAGGAGCTAAAAAGTTTTTAGGCACTCATGATTTTTCAACTTTTAGAGCTTCTAATTGTTATTCTAAAGATCCAATAAAAACAATTAAAAAAATTGAAATTAAAAAAAATAAAAATTTAATTACAATTAGAATCAAATCAAAATCTTTTCTTAGAAATCAAGTAAGGTCAATGGTTGGTTCTCTAAAATATTTAGCTGAAAAGAAATGGGACTTACAAAAGTTTGAAAATGTTTTCAAGTCTAAAAAAAGGGTTAATTGTGCAACACCTGCGCCTTCTCATGGATTATATTTAGAAAAAATTACTTATTAGATTTTTTTTTTCTTTTTTTTATCCTCCACCTTGATCCTTCTCGTACTATATAACCACAACAATTTTCTGAGTTACATTTACATGGAAAATCTTTATAATTTTCATCAAAGCTAAATCCATAGTCATAAGTAAGTTCCTCATTTTTTTTAATATTCTTTATTGAACTTATCCATAACTTTAAGCCCTTACCAGCAACTTCACAATTTGGTTTACATGAATGATTAATTAACCTTGCGGTATTATATGCAAAATCTCCATCTAGGTCATATTTATCATTTAAGTTATAAAGATATATTGCTTTATTATTGTCAAATTTTGGATTATTTTCTGTTTCTTTCTTAGTAATTATTTTACCTACATAATAAATTATCCTAGTACCTTTTTTAATATCTTTAGACGCAAAAAGACCTCTGTGGTCTATTTTAGATTTTTTTTGTCTATAAAGTTTCATGAATTTAATTATTTGTTTCGATTAATGCATTTACATGATATTCAGCACTTTCTGCAAGTGCTTTTAAATCATATCCACCTTCTAAAATGGATACTATTTTGCCATTTGTATATTTATTAGTAGACAAAATTGTTCTTCTTGTAATTTCATAAAAGTCTTTTGATTCCAGATTAAATTGAGCTAATGGATCATTTTTATGAGCATCGAAACCAGCGGAAAATAAAAGAAATTCTGGTTTAAATTCATCTAACTTTTTTAATACATGTTCATACGCATTAAAATATTGATCAGTATTTGTTCCTGCTGGCAAAGGAATATTTAAAATATTCGCATACTTACCTTTTTCTTTCTCATTACCTGTACCTGGATAGTAAGGGTACTGATGTGTTGATATATAGAGAACTTTTTCATTTTCATAAAAAATATCTTGAGTTCCATTTCCATGATGAACATCGAAGTCAATTATAGCAATTTTATTATATTTATATTTATCTATTAAATAATTAGCTCCTACAGCTACATTATTATAAATACAAAAACCCATCGCTTTATTTTTTTCNGCATGATGACCTGGTGGTCTTACAGCACAAAACGCATTATCATATTTTTTATTTTCAATCCCATCAATTGATGAGATTATTGAACCTACAGCATCAATTGAAGCTTTTTTACTCCCTGGTGAAATTATTGTATCACCATCAAGAAAAACTAATCCTTTTTTTGGAAATTTTTCTTTAACATCAAAAATATAATTTTTCGAATGAGTAATATGTAAGTATTTTTCATCAACATTGGATGGTTTATCCCAAAGTAATCTTTTATTTTTTTTTAAATTATCAATTACCACTGTAACTCTGTCCGGCTGCTCTGGATGGCCATTCCCAGTTAAATGAGTTATCGAGGCGTTTGAAGTAATAACAGCAGTCTTCACTTGAAGTAATTAATTAAAATATCTTTATAAATTGTAGTCAAGTTTTTTAAATCTTTTAATGATACCGCTTCATCTACTTTGTGCATTGTTTTTCCAACTAAACCAAATTCCATGCAAGGTGAAATTTTATTAATAAATCTAGCATCAGATGTACCTCCGGTTGTAGAGAATTCTGGATTTATCTTAGTATTTTTTTTAATTATATTTCTTATCATGTATGTAATTTTATTTGGCTTAGATAAAAAAGATTCACCTGATACCATGTAATTAATATTAAACTTACATTTATTTTTTTTTGATATACCACCTATAACTCTTGTAATCATTTTTTTTAGTGAGCTAGATGAATGTTTATCATTAAATCTGATATTAAAACTTGCAAATGCTGAACCAGGGATAACGTTATCAGCATTATTATCTATACTTATTCTTGTGATTTCTAAATTAGTAGCCTGAAAATTTTTATTTCCCTTATCAAATTTAATCTCTTTTAATTTTTTTAAAATTTTAACTAAACAATCCGACGGGTTATTAGCCCTATGTGGATATGCTACATGTCCTTGGGTCCCATAAATAGACACATGTCCAGTCAAAGAACCTCTTCTACCAATTTTAATCATTTCTCCTAATCTTTCAGGATTTGTTGGCTCCCCTACTAAACAAAAATCTATTTTTTCATTTTTATTTTTTAGATATTCAACAACTTTTTTTGTTCCATTGATTGCTATGCCCTCTTCGTCACCTGTAATTATTAAGCTAATTGAACCTTTAAAAGACTTTTTTTGATATAAAAAATGAGATACCGCAGCAATAAATGCAGCGACAGAGCTTTTCATATCGTTTGCACCTCTTCCAATTAAGTAGCCCCTTTTAACAGAAGGTTTAAATGGGTTGATGGTCCAATCATTTATATTACCTGGAGGAACTACATCAACATGACCTGCATAACAAAAATTTGGACTTGCTTTACCTAATCTTGCATAAATGTTCTTAACAGGTTTTTGGCCTTTTTCTTTAAATTCAAGTATTTTAGTATTAAAACCAATTTGTTTTAATTTTTTCTCAAGGAATTTCATAATTCCAGCATCTATTGGAGTAATTGTAGGAAATCTTATTAGCTTTTTAGCTAAATTTAGTTCATCAATTTTTGACATTGTTACTCTCTCAATAGATCATTAATTGATGTTTTTGATCTTGTCTTTTCATCAACTTGTTTAATTATAACAGCGCAATAAAGCGATGGCGCTTTAGGATTATTTTTATCTGGCAGAGATCCAGGAACTACAACTGAGTAAGGAGGTATCTTGCCAAAAGTTATTTCTCCTGTTTTTCTATTAACTATTTTTGTGGACTGACCTATGTACATACCCATACTTAAAACTGATCCCTCACCAACAATCACACCTTCAACAACCTCGGACATTGCTCCTAAGAAAACATTATCCTCTATTATGGTTGGCAATGCTTGAGCTGGTTCTAAAACTCCACCCACACCAGATCCTGCNGAGATATGACAGTTTTTTCCAATTTGACAACAGCTTCCTGCTCTTGCAAATGTGTCTATCATGGTGCCTTCATCAATATATGCTCCTATATTAACATAACAAGGCATGAGAACTGCATTTTTTCCAATATAAGATCCTTTTCTAACAGGGGAGTTTGGAACCATTCTGAATCCTGCGTTTTCATGATCTTCTTTTGTCCAACCTGCTGTTTTTCCTTTAAGTAAATGAGCTTTATCATACCAACTACTGTATGGACCATTAAGATTCTCCATGGGGTGCATTCTAAAGCTTAACATAATAGCCTTCTTTATGTATTGGTGAGTAACCCATTCACCATTTATTTTTTCTGCTACTCTAACTTTACCAGAGTCTAGGTCTTTAATTACTTGATTTATAGTTTCTTTAAGATTTTGNTCTGAATTGGGGTTTATTTTTTCTTTATTTTCCCAGGCATCATTTATAATTTTTTCTATANTCATTTTCTAAAGCTTTTTGTTTAACCTTATTTCTTTTAAAAATAAAGAGAGATTTTCTATTTTATAATCAATGTAATCTTTATCAGATTCTTTTTTACCCCAATATTCATCATTAATTAGCCATGCAGTTACAGCTCCTCTTTTTTTTCCTATTGATAAGTTTTTCGCAATGTCCTCAATATAAAGAGACTCATTTGCTTTAATATTAAACTTTTTTAACATTAAATCGAAAGCTTTAGCTTCAGGTTTAGGGTGAAAACCTGCGTCCACAATATCAAACACATCATCGAATTGATCTTCAATTCCAAGATGANTTATAATATTTTTTACATGCTCTTTACTTCCNTTTGTAAATACAAACTTTTTGTAGTTTAGGCCTTCAAGCTCACTTCTTAAAACTGTATCTTTTTTTAAAAATGATAAGTCTATATCATGAACATAATCTAAAAATTCTCTTGGAGGTATGTTGTGGTGTATCATTAATCCATTTAGGCTTGTGTTGTATTTATGAAAATAATTTGTTTGTAATTCTTTAGCTTCTTTTAAATTCACACTAAGTTTTTTTGAGATATATTCTGTCATCCTTTTGCTTACTTGACCAAAAACCGCCTCAAGATCTTGATAAAGNACCCCATCACAATCAAATAAAATATTTTTTATATTTTTCATTTTCTTATTAANGTACCAGCACCNTTNTCNGANAATAATTCAAAAAGAATTGAATGTTTTTTTCTTCCATCAATAATACCAACTGCTGTGACACCATTCTTAACTGAATCCAAGCAAGTATTTATTTTAGGTATCATTCCTTCTGTTATAGTTTCGTTATTAATCATTTCTAAAATTTCTGATGATGAAATTTCTTCAATTAGTTTTTTTTCTTTATCTAAAACACCCTCTACATTCGTCATTAACAATAATCTTCTACACCTTAAGGATTTTGCTATTGCACCTGCAGCTATGTCTCCATTTATATTATATGTTTGATTTTTTTTGCCCAATCCCAATGGAGATACTATGGGAATTAGATTATCTTTAATAAATTTTTTTAATAAATCTACATTTATTTTATTTGGTATTCCAACAAACCCAAGTTCTGCTGCTTCAGGAACAACTTCAATTATATTATTTTTTTTTGTATTTATTGAAACCGCATTTGTACCTATTTTGAATAAAGAATTAACGATATCAATGTTAAAATCAATAAGTACATCTTCGACTATATTTATAATTTTTTCGTCAGTTACCCTCAGTCCTCTTATAAATTTTGATTGAATATTTGACTTTTCTAACTCCCTTTTTATTCTTGGGCCGCCTCCATGCACTACTACAATCGAAAGCCCCAACTTATTTAGGATACTTATATCTGATATAAAATTATTAAAAATATTTCTATCAATAAAAACATTTCCCCCATATTTAATTACAATCAATTCATTTTTATATTTTTCTAAATATTTTTTAACTCCATCAATGGAAGGACCACCATTAGGTAGAATTTTATCTATCTCCATTTTTATTGTACAGTTTTAACGGTAGTTCTTTTAATAATAAAATACTGTTGTGCCATAGTAAGTATATTATTAAAAGTCCAGTAGACGACTAAGCCTGAGGGAAATGGAGCTAATATTACAGTTAAAAATAATGGAAAAAACATAAATATTTTTTGTTGTATAGGGTCAGGTGGCGTTGGATTAAGCTTTTGTTGTAACCACATTGTGACTCCCATTGCCACTGGCCAAGCTCCAATTATTAAAAATGATGGTGGATCCCAAGGAATTAAGCCAAAAAGATTAAATATTGATGTAGGATCTCTTTCTGATAAATCTTTTATCCACCCAAAGAATGGCTGATGCCTCATTTCAATTGTAACGAATAACATTTTATATATTGCAAAAAAGAATGGAATTTGAATAAATATTGGCAGACATCCACTCACTGGATTTACTTTCTCTTTTTTATATAAAGCCATCATTGCTTGTTGAAGCTTCATTTTATCCTCTTTGTGAAGCTCTTTAAGTCTTGCCATTTCAGGCTGCAATACTTTCATTCTTGCCATTGATTTAAATGAATAATTTGCCAATGGAAAAAATACTATTCTTATACATATAGTAATTAATATTATTGCTATTCCAAAGTTACCAGTAAGTTGAAAAAAATAATTAATTATAAAAAAACCTGGTTTAACAAGCCAGTAAAACCAACCCCAATCTATCGCCAAATCATATTTACTAATATCAAGAGTTTCAGCATAGCCATCAATTACATTGACTTCTTTTGCTGCTACTATAATTTTAATCTTATTTGATTTTGTCTCATTGGATCTGACTTCAGTTGCACTGGTCTCTATAAAGTTAGCTTTAAATTTATTTTTATAATCAAATTCTGATTTAAATTTTTTATTTTTTTCAGGAACTAAACTTGTTATCCAATATTTATCAGTAATTCCTAACCATCCAGAATTAGCATTAACCGTATATTTTTTATCCTCTATGTCATCATAATCTTTTTCAACTAACTGATCATCAAAAACACCTAATAATCCTTCATGAAGAATATAAAAGTCTGTTACATCTGGAGCTATATTTCTTATAATTTGACCATAAGGGTAAAAATTATAAGTTTTTTCAGAGTTATTAATTATTCTTTGATCAACAGTAAACAAAAACTGATCATCAATTTTAATTTCTTTCTCAAAAATTATATTTTGTCTATTTTCCCAGACTAATTTTATTGATGAATTTGGTGTGAGTTTTGAATTTCCTTCAACTTTCCATATTGAATTTGAATTTGGTAATTCAATATCTTTATTGGCAGTAGCCCAACCAGTTTCAACGTAATATCCATTTTCTGACTTTTTTGGATTTAAAAGTATTACATTATCTTTTCCATTTAATGTTTCAGTATATTTTTTAAAAGTTAGGTCATCTATGTGTGCACCAACTAATGAGATTGACCCTTTAATATTTTCATTTTCAAAATCAATTCGATCTTCAGCTAATAAAGCCTCATCTCTAGAAATTTTTTCAACCTCTAAATTTTGAACTAAAGAGGGAGTATCTGTTGTTGTTTCTAAAGTTGTATTTTGTTTTTTTTGTAATTTACTTGGATCTGGAGCGGGAGCAAAGAAAAGTCCATAAAGAATAATCACGGCAGCACTTAAAGATATAGCGGCAATTACATTTTTCGAATCCATATTATTTAATTTTTTTTTTCACTGGGTCTAATCCTTCACCACCTCCAAGAACTTTAATAGGATGACAAGATAGTATTCTTTTAATGCCTTTTAGTGACCCTTTTACAGCTCCATACTCGTTTAAAGAGTCTATAAAATACTCTGAACAAGTTGGAAGGTATCTACAATTATTACCTATTAATGGTGATATTAAGTATTTATAAATTTTTACTAAACTAATTAAAATTTTTTTCATATTAAATAATCTTTATTAGGTCTTTAAAAATATTTTCTTTAATTCTCGTATATTCATCTTCGAGGACAGATACCTTTGCGATTAATAAGTACGAATAGTTTAAATTCAAATCTATTTTCTTTAAGGCATCATGCATAATATTTCTTAATCTTCTTTTGATTTTATTTCTTTTAACTGCATTACCAATTTTTTTTTTTGTTACAAAACTAATATTTAAATTTTTACTATTTTTTATTGATATTGATTTATAAAAAATTGTTAAATATTTATTTGAAACTTTTTTTCCAGTTAATAAATTCTTAAAATCTTCACTTTTTTTAAGACTTGAAATTTTAATCTTCATTAAACGGCTAGTTTTTTTCTTCCTTTTTGTCTTCTATTCTTTAGAACTTTTTGTCTTTTTTTCGTTGACATTCTTGATCTAAATCCATGTTTTTTACTTCTCTTTTTTTTAGATGGTTGCCAGGTTCTTTTCATAGTAAATTAAATTAATGTTAAATTTCCGTACTTATACAAATATATATATATAAGTACAGCTATTTTTAATAAGTTAAAACTATATGGAAAAAGAAAAAAAAATTAAGGTAGCTTTGGGGCTTATATATCTGTTGATCATATCTGTTTTTTTATGGTTTTTTTTTACTAAATTTTCTATCAATGATTTTACTAGTTACAAACTCATCCAAACTCATAGAGACACTTTAGAGAAAATAAAAGATAGTAATATAATTATAAGTAGTATTTTATTTTTAGTTGGAACTATAATATGGGTATTGTTATTAGGATTTGGAACTCCTATTATTTTGATAGGTGGATTTATATTTGGGAAATGGATTGCTACTCTTTTGGCAGTTTTTGGACTATCTATTGGTGCAACATTACTTTATATGTTTGCAAATTTTTTTTTAAAGGATTTAGTAGAAAAAAAATTTTCCTCAAAATTTTCAAGTTTAAATAAAAAGTTTAAGAGAAATGAGTTTGCTTTTTTTTTAATTTACAGATTTGTTGGAGGTATACCTTTTTTCATCTCAAATATTTTACCAACTATTTTCGATGTAAAAGTAAAAAATTTCTTTTTTGGTTCAGTAATTGGCATGACACCACAAATTTTTGTTGGGGTATCCTTGGGTGCAGGCCTTAATAAATTTTTAATAGAAAATACTGAGGTTCCAAGTTTTTTTGATTTAATATTTTCTCCTAATATTTATATACCAATAATTGGACTAATAATTTTAGTCGTAATTGGATTTGTTTTAAGGAAAAAATTTTTATTAAAATAGTACTGGTGCCCCCACCCAGAATTGAACTGGAAATTCATCCTTACCATGGATGTGTTATACCATTTAACTATAGAGGCAAAATTAAATTAAATTAGTGTATAAATTAAATTTTTTCAAATTATTGCCTTAATTTTTCATGAAAATAAGTTATACCTGTTTGAGGAAAATGATATGGGAATTCACTACGATTATAAATCAACACGAAGTGCCAAAGCTATGGAGAAGCAAGCCAAAAGAGAGAAAAAACTTGCTGAAAAAAAAGCTAAAAGACAAGCAAAGCATGGAAGTGATATCAAGAAAGAAGACAAAACTATCCCTATAGACCAAGTAATAACTCTAGATCATCTTACAAATCCTGATAAAAATAATGAGTGATAAAAAAGATAAAGAGTCAAGACTTGAACAAGCTCTCAGAAAAAATTTAAGAAAAAGAAAAATATTTAAAAAAAAACTCAAAAATAAAAAAGAAAAATAAAGAAAAATAAGTTATGTCAATCCAATCAGATAAATGGATAATTAGAATGGCCAAAGAGTTCAATATGATAAAGCCATTTTCTAATAAACAAATAAGAGGTAAAAAGATATCATTTGGAGTTTCTTCATATGGATATGATGCAAGAGTTTCTGATGAATTTAAAATTTTCACAAATGTTAATTCTGAAATAGTAGACCCAAAAAATTTTAAACCATCTAATTTTATTACAAAAAAAAACAAGCAATGCATAATACCACCAAATTCGTTTGTACTTGCGAGAACTGTTGAGTACTTTAAAATACCAAAAGATGTTCTTGTTATTTGTTTAGGTAAATCAACATATGCTAGATGTGGAATAATCGTGAATGTTACTCCCTTGGAACCAGGATGGGAAGGTCATGTAACTCTTGAATTTTCAAATACTACCCCTTTACCAGCAAAAATATATGCACATGAGGGTGTTGCGCAATTTATATTTTTAAAAGGTAACGAAATTCCCAAAGTGACTTATGCAGATCGTAAAGGTAAATATATGAGGCAAAAAGGGGTTACACTTCCAAAAGTTTAAAAATGGAAAAATTTGTAATCAAAGGACCTTGCAAAATAAAGGGAAAAGTTTTTATATCTGGGAGCAAAAATTCAGCTTTACCAATTTTGGCTTCATCAATTTTATTTGAAAAATCAATTACTGTTAAAAATCTGCCAAGAGTAAAAGATATAGATACAATGTTAGATTTATTATCATCTCTTGGATCAAAAATAATTTTATCAAAAAATAAAAAAACAGTTAAAATATCTAACAGTAGTATCAATAAGACATACGCAAGCTATTCATTAATGAAAACAATGCGGGCTGGAATACTTGTTTTAGGACCTCTTATCGCAAAGTACAACAATTCAAAAATTTCCTTACCTGGAGGATGTTTGATTGGAGCTAGACCAGTCAATTATCATTTAAGTGCGCTCAAAAAACTTGGGATGCAATATTCAATAGATAAAGGTTATATTTATGCCAAGTCTATCGGTAGACTTAAAGGTGCAAATATTAAATTTACAAGGATAAGTGTTGGAGCAACCGAAAATTTAATAATAGCAGCATGCATCTCAAGCGGAACGACTATTCTTAAAAACTGTGCAATTGAGCCTGAGATTAAAGATTTGATTAATTTTTTAAATTCTGGTGGCGCTAACATTAAATGGATAGGAAAACGCACTGTAAAAATTATAGGAGTAAAATCTTTAAAAAGCACAAGTTATAATGTTATGGGAGATAGAATTGAGGCTGGAACATTTTGTATCGCAGCATCATTAACTAAAGGAAATCTAATAATAAAAAATTTTAATCCTAGAGTAATTGCAACAGAGATCAGTTTATTAAAAAAATTAGGCGCAAAAATTAAATGTTTTAAAAATGAAATACATATTAAAGGACCACAAAATATAAAAAGTATAAAAAATATAATTACTAAGGAATACCCTGGCGTGCCAACAGATCTTCAGGCACAATTAATGGTTTTAATGTGTAAAGCAAGTGGAGTTAGCTCAATTACTGAAAATATATTTGAAAATAGATTTATGCATGTAGCAGAGTTAAGAAGATTAGGTGCAAATATATTAACAAAAGGCAATCGAGCTGTAATTAATGGTAATACTGAATTTAAAGGAGCAGAATTAATGTCTAGTGATTTAAGAGCTTCTGTAGCTTTAGTTTTAGCAGCAATTGCCGCAAAAGGAAAATCGGTTATCAATAGAATATATCACTTAGATAGAGGATATGAAAAAATTGAAAATAAACTTAGAAAAGTCGGAGTTAATATAAAAAGACTAAGATAATGCAGAAGAAATTCTTAAAGAAAATAATAGCTCAATCATTTGAAGACTTACAAATAATATCTGCTTATTGCTCTCAGGCTCGAGTAAAAATATCAGATATCAAATTTCTTCCTACAAATAAAATATTCCTGATTTCTTTATCAAGATTTGACAAGGAAAATAATAATTATATGAAAAAAAAATTTATTAGTAGTATAATTAAATTTGAATACATTGAATCTTCAAAATCTAAAAATATTAATCAAAATCAAGGCAGCTTAGAATTAGAATTGTTAACTATTGATATTTTGAAAAAAGACACAAAGTATGAAATTATTCTATTATTTTCAAAAAATAGATTTATAACACTAACGACAGAAATTATAGAGGTTACATTAGAAGATCAAAAATATACTAAATGATAAAAGAAATAAATTGCTCAAAAAAAAGTTATAAAAAATTATTAAAAAATTTTCTTAATAGAAGAAGATCTGAAAATTCAGTTAATACAACAATAGTAAATAAAATTTTAAAAGAAATTAAAAAAAATAAAAAAAGTGCTCTATTAAAGTATGAAAAAAAATTTAGTAATAATAAAGAATTGAGCCCTAGAAAATCTCAAATAGATAGCGCAATTAGATCTCTAGACCCAAAAATAAAAAAAGCAATTGATTTTGCATATAAAAGAATATTTGATTTTCATCTTATGCAGAAACCAAAGAATATTTTATATAAAGATGAGTATAATAATAGAATTGAATATAAGAATATCCCAATTAATTCGGTTGGTATTTATGTGCCAGCTAATTTGCCATCAACATTATTAATGAATGCCATTCCAGCAAAAATAGCAGGTGTTAAACGTATTGTATTGGCAAATCCTAAGCTAAACGGTAAATTAAATCCTGCAGTTCTTTATGCAGCAAAAAAAATTGGGATAAAAGAAATTTATTCAATTGGTGGTGCTCAAGCAATCGGTAGTTTATGTTATATACAAAAAGTAGATAAGATCGTAGGACCAGGGAATATTTATGTTGCAAAAGCTAAAAAAGATGTTTTTGGAGATGTAGGAACCGAGGGTATGATTGCAGGACCCTCAGAAATAACAATCTTAGCTGATAAAAAAACAAATCTTAATGATGTTACAACTTCAATGATTGGACAAGCTGAGCATGATATTAACTCTCAGTGTATACTAATAAGTAAAGATAAAAAATTAATACGAAATTTAAAAAAAGATATTGTTAAACAATTAAAAATTTTACCTAGAAAAGATATAGCTACTCAAAGTTTAAAAAATAATGGTTTAATTTTAAAAGTTTTAAATGATGATCAAATCATTGATGTTATTAATGAAATTGCTCCGGAACATTTAGAATTAAACATTAATAATTACAAAAAATATATAAACAAAATAAAAAATGCTGGAAGTATTTGCATAGGAAAATATTCGCCTATGGCAGCAAGCGACTATAATGTTGGTACAAACCACGTATTGCCAACTTTAGGTTCAGCTAAATTTTCATCAGGACTAAATTTAAGTGAGTTTTATAAAAAAATCAGCCTCATAACATTAACAAAAAAAGGTATTGAAAGAATAGGAGAATACGCTACATATCTCGCAGAGTATGAACAATTAAAAGGTCATGCTAAAAGTATAAGATCTAGAATGAGGAGATAATAAATTTGGGAAAACAAGATACACTTGAATTTGAAGGAGTGGTAACAGATTTGCTTCCAAATGCGATGTTTAGAGTTAAGCTCGATAATGGACATAATGTTACGGCTCATACCGCAGGAAAGTTAAGAAAAAACCGCATAAGAGTTCTTCAAGGTGATAGAGTAAAATTAGAGGTTTCTCCATATGATTTGTCTAAAGGACGTATAATTTTTAGATCATAATACGGCTTCGTAGCTCAGTTGGTAGAGCAGAGCCCTGAAAAGGCTTGTGTCGCTGGTTCGAGTCCCGCCGAAGCCACCATCCTTTAAAGATGGCATGATCAATATGCTTGCAATAAATATTAAAATCTAATACCTATCCCGCTAGCTAATTTATTAGCTAAATTTAATACAATAAAGAAAGAGTAAAAATAAGTATGAGTACACTAAAAGGAAAAGTAAAGTGGTATAACGGTAAAAAGGGATATGGCTTTATAGAGAGAGAAGACGGAGAAAAAGACTGTTTCGTTCACGCTAGCGCAGTAAGAGAAGCAGGTCTTCGTTTTTTAAATGAAAACGACGCTATTGAATTTGAAATTCAAGATGGTGATAAAGGACCAAGCGCAGTAAATTTAAAGAAAACAGCTTAAATTTATTTCATAATATTTGCATAGGAGTAAAACAACCTTTTGTTCGTATTTATTTCTATGCAAATATAGATTGCATTTTTATTTTAAAATGCTACTACACTCCAAATGATTAAAAAAATTAGCACTTCTAGAAATACGCACAGACATCATATTCATGCTGGCTGCATGCTAGCTATATAATTATTTTAAAATTTAAATTTATCAACAATTAGTATAAAACAATAATAGGCCCTGGTGGTGAAATGGTTATCACGAAAGTTTGTGGAACTTTAGTTTTTGGTTCAATTCCAAGCCAGGGTACCAAAAAATGAATAAAGAAAATAAA
>PAOP01000005.1 GCA_002708525.1 Candidatus Pelagibacter sp. | reverse complement strand
CATTAAATACAAGACTAATAAAGAGGAGTAATTTAAAATATGCCCGAGTGGTGGAATTGGTANACACAANGGACTTAAAATCCCTCGATAGAAATATCGTGCCGGTTCAAGTCCGGCCTCGGGTACCAAGTTTAAGCTAGATTAATTTTATGAAAGTTTGGATGGTAGCCACATACAAAAATAATGAGTTAAAAAGACTCGAAGANAATCTTCAAAATCAAGATCTTGAATACTATCATCCTAAAATAAACACCAAAAAATATAATTTAACACCAAAAGAAGAACCCTTGTTTCCTGGCTATATTTTTATTTATTCCCGAATTGAAAATTATTCAAAAATAAAATACACAAGGGGAATCGCTAAAGTTATAAGATTCAATAATAATATTGCAACTTTAGAAGATGATGAGATTATTGAATTAAAAAAAATAGAATCAGAGTCTTTTTCAAAACCCATAATTCAAAAAATATTTGTTGGACAAGAGGCTACAATTTCTGACGGACCCTTGAAGGGTTCATTTATTACAATCGCTTCAATGCCTAATAAAGATAGAATAAATATCTTTATTCATATTCTTGGAAAAAAAAGGAAAGTGACNGCATCTTTAGATGAAATTAAGCTCTAAAAAAAATCCACATCACAAAGATTAGGTTCTTTCATTTCTAAAAGAGAATTTAATATTTAGTTGTTTTTTTTATACATAAGTTATATAGTTCAACCGTTGAACGGTATAAATACTCATTTTTTCCGTGCGGTAGCTATCACGTATTTTAAAAATTTATAACTAAAATATTTATGACAAATGATAAAAAAATTAATGAAGACGATTTAAAAGTACTTCATTTAGTTCATAACAATCCAAAAATCTCCCAAAGAGGTATAGCTGAACAAATGGGCTTTAGCCTAGGCAAAGTTAATTATTGTATAAAAGCTCTAACCGAAGTTGGCTTCATAAAATGCAAAAGTTTTTTAAATCACAAAAATAAAGCAGGTTATTTATATCTATTGACTCCAAAAGGAGTAAGTGAAAAAACAGCTTTAACCAAAAGATTTTTACAAAACAAACAACTTGAATACGAAAAACTATATAATTACTTCCATGAACAGTAGCCTAATTGAAAATAACAACACTTTTTCAGACGATGAAATAGATGTAAGACAATTATTTAAAGTTATTTTGGATAGCAAAATAATTATTATTGCCATAACTACTTTTTTTTCCATAGCAGCAGTTATTTATAGTCTGCTTTTACCAAATATATATGAATCTAAGGCGCTATTAAGTCCAGTTGGCGAACAAGTTAGCTCAAATCAATCTATGAGAAATCTTGGNGGTCTNGCTAGTCTTGCAGGTATCGATATTTCAAATCAGGGAGGAGGAAATTCAGCCAAGGCTATAGAAAAATTGGGAACACTTAGCTTCTTTCAAGATAACATATTGCCAAATATTTTTCTTCCAGATCTTATGGCGATCAAATCTTGGGATGCTAAAAGCAACAATATCAAATATAACGAAAGACTCTTTAATAGTGAGAAGCAAACTTGGACTGAAATCCCATCTCCTCAAGAAAGTTATAAAGTTTTTATGAGTTTACTTGAATTTTCAAAAGATTTTGATACAGGCTTTATTTCTGTAAGTATTAAACATCAGTCACCATATATTGCTAAAGAATGGACAGATTTAATTGTCAATCAAGTTAATTATTTTTTTAGAGCAAAAGACAAACAAGAAGCACAAGCAGCTTTGGATTTCCTAAATCTTCAGATATCACAAACAAGCTTCACTGAAATAAAGGAAGTTATTGCTCAATTGCTCCAACAAAAAATGCAAACGCTTACTTTGATAGAAGCAAACGAATTTTATGTTTTTTCATATATAGACCCTCCAATGGTTATGGAGGAAAAATCAGAGCCAAGTCGTTCATCAATTTCAATTTTAGGGGCAATTCTTGGAGGATTGTTAGGTATTCTTTTTGCTATTGTTCGGCACTATTTAATAAATAGAAATATATAGAACATCAAATATAAACAGAATTAAACACTGTTTAGTATTTTTATAAACCAAATCAAAACTTAAATACGTTATGAATGCGAAAATAACAGCATTAATTCCAACATATCAGCGTCCAGAGCTCTTGCGAAGAGCAATGTTAAGTGTATTAGGGCAGAGTTATACTAATCTCCAGCTTTCCATTTTCGATAATGCTTCTGGAAAAGATACAAAAAATACTGTAACAAGCTTGTCTGAAAATGACTATAGAGTGAAATATCATTGTCACTCAAATAATATTGGCGCTCTAGAAAATTTTAGGCATGCTTTTAAAAGCATTGATACACCTTACTTCTCAATATTAAGTGATGATGATTTCTTAGCAAGGGATTTTTACAAAGATGCAATAGATGTTTTAGATAAAAACCCTGAAACAATGTTCGTTATATTAAATATTTTTAGGATTGATGAAAATTCAAATCTGATAGCACATAAGGAATCAACAAATACTCTTACTTTTTTCAGTGGAAGGGAAGGATTTGATGAGATACATTCTGGGAAAATTCCTCAAACATGGACAAGCATGGTATTTAGAAAAGAACTTGCAAGTATTTATGACGAAATGAATGATGACAATGACCTTGGAAGTGATATGAGATTTTTGTTTCGTATAGCATCTAGATATGATTATGCGTATTTATCTAAACCAGGNGCCTTTTTTACAGAACACTCTGAGTCTGCTAGNGCTTCTTTCAAAGAAGTTAATTTAGTTCATCAAGGAATTCAAATTTCTAGATATATAGAAATATTCTACGATAAAAATGTAACAGAAGAAGTTCGTGATAGAACAATTTTTTATATAAAAAGACTATTAACACTTAAACCAAATNTAATTTGGTCAATAAAAAAAATAATAGCAAATTTTATTATCTCTTCAGAGTTTGAAGATAAAAAGATTGANGAAAATATACGAGATCTTAAGTATGCTGGCTATAAAAAAACCTCTTTGATTTTATTTTGGTTCCATAGTAATAAAATTGTCAAAATTTTTACAANGTTGCTATTAGGAAGATTGTATAAAAATATGATAATAAGAAAGCAGTCNAAAATGATGTTTTTGCAAAATGGAATTTATAAAAAACATTTTGATTACATAAAAGAGGATTAATTTATTACNCATTTTAATAAATTAAATTATTAACTTATAAACAAAGAGTGGTGCAAATGAAAGTATTATTGTTAGCAGGTGGTTACGGAACCAGACTAAGTGAAGAAACAGATATAAAGCCTAAACCGATGATAGAAATAGGTGGACAACCCATTTTATGGCACATCATGAAAATGTATTCTTATTATGGTTTTAATGAGTTCGTAATTCTTCTNGGTTANAAAGGTTANTTCATAAAAGAATATTTCGCTAACTATTATTTNCACCAAAGTGATATTACATTTGATATGTCAGATGGAANAATGGAAGTCCATAATAATTCAAGTGAACCATGGAAAGTTACTCTTCTTGATACTGGCTTAAATAGCATGACAGGTGGAAGGGTAAAACGTGCTCAAGAATTTATTAAAGATAAGACCTTTATGTTGACTTATGGTGATGGAGTTTGCGATGTCAATATTAAAAAGTTGGCAGAATTTCATAAAGCAAATAACTCCAAAGTAACCATGACAGCAATTCAACCTGCGGGTAGATTTGGTGCATTGGATATNAATTCAAATTTAGTTAATGAGTTTGTAGANAAGCCTGCTGGTGATGGTAACTGGATAAANGGAGGATTTATGGTTTGTGAGCCANAAGTTCTAGATTTAATTGAGTCTGATTCAACNNTATTTGAAAAAGACCCTCTTCAAACACTAGCAAAAGATGGTGATTTAAGTGCATTTAAACATGATGGTTTTTGGCAGTGCATGGATACATTGCGAGATAAGACCGCCCTAAATAAGCTCTGGGATGAAAATCAAGCTCCNTGGAAGATCTGGTAATGGAAAATTTGTTCAATCGCATCTACAAGGACAGAGTTGTCTTAGTAACTGGACATACAGGATTTAAAGGCTCTTGGCTTGTTTATTGGTTAGCTCAAATGGGTGCAAAAGTAATTGGGTATTCTTTGGAAGCTCCTACAAATCCAAATCACATCGAACTTCTCAAGTTCAGTGTAGATTCAGTAATAGGTGACATAAGAGATCAAGAAAAACTGAATAACACTATTGAAAATTATAAGCCAGATATAGTTTTTCATCTTGCAGCACAGCCACTTGTTCGTTATTCATATACTGANCCAGTAAATACATATGAAACAAATGTAATAGGCACTCTTAAAGTTTTTGAAGCATGTAAAAAACATGATGTAAAAGCTATAGTTAATATTACAAGTGATAAAGCATACGAAAATAAGGAGTGGGAAAGAGGTTANAANGAAAATGATTCGTTAGGTGGNTATGACCCATATAGCTCTTCGAAAGGTTGCGCTGATTTATTAGCCANTTCTTATAGAAATTCATTCTTCAATCCTGCTGANTACAAAAAGTCACACAATACACTNTTAGCATCTTGTAGGGCCGGAAANGTTATTGGTGGAGGAGACTGGGCAAAAGATAGACTTATTAGCGATATAATGGTCGCAGCTTCACAAGGAAAAAAAGTTAGTATAAGAAANCCACAAGCCACAAGACCATGGCAACATGTGCTTGAACCACTTAGTGGATATCTTCAAATTGGACAAAGGCTTTTACAAGAAGAAGTAGAGTATGGTGATGCATGGAACTTTGGACCATCTGACGAGGGAAGTACTACTGTTGAAGAAGTCGTTAAGAATGTTAAAGATCATTGGAATAATTTTGAATACGAATTTAATAAAGAACTCAACCAACCTCATGAAGCAAGATTGCTTAAACTCGATTGCGCTAAAGCAAATAAACTTTTGAGTTGGCATGAGGTATGGGATAGCAAAAAAACTTTTGAAAAAACTGTAAAGTGGTATAAATCTTTTTATGAGAAACAAAAAGTGTTAACAAATTTCGATTTACAAGACTATATTGAAGATGCATATTTAAAAGGCCTTTCTTGGACATCCAATTATAGATAATATTTATTTCAATGTTTCAATCTAAAAAATGTGAAAATTTTGATGACCTAAGAGTTATCTCACGAGACACTCACACAGATTCAAGAGGTGAGTTTTATAAAATTTTTAATTTAGATGATTTAAAAAAATTTGGTTGGAATGACTCAGTTAAGCAAATTAATTTTAGTCAGAGTTTTAAAAAAGGAACTGTAAGAGGAATGCATATGCAATTTTCAAAATATGCTGAATACAAGTTAGTAACATGTATTAAAGGATCTATTTTTGACGTTGCAATTGATTTAAGGAAGGAAAAAAAGACATACCTTAAGTTCTTTTCAATTCAACTAGATAACGTCAACAAATTATCATTAATGATTCCTCCTGGCTTCGCTCACGGTTTTCAAGTTTTAGAAAAGGACTCACAAATAATATACACACACTCAAAAGAATATAGTAGCGAGTTCGAAGGCGGAATTAGTCCACTAGATCCTGATATTAAGGTTCCATGGCCTTTACCAGTCATTGGCTTATCTGAAAGAGATAAAAAATTGCCATTATCGAAAGATTTTATAAAAAATAAATCATCATGAAAATTCTACATAATAAAAACATATGTTGCAGGCACTGCAATTATGAAACTAAATTTAAATTTGTTGATTTAGGTAATTCACCTCCTTCAAATGAGTATTTAACTGAAAAATGTCTGGATATGCCTGAGATTTATTATCCTTTGCAGGTTTTTGTATGCAGTAACTGTTGGTTGGTACAAACTAAAGATTTTTCTTCTGGTTCTGAACTTTTCAAAGAAGATTATGCATATCTTTCAAGCACATCCTCTTCATGGCTTGAACACTGTAAAAAATATGTAAAAGAAATAGTGAATACTTTGAATCTAAGTTCATCCAGTTTTGTAGTTGAGCTTGCATCAAATGATGGCTATTTACTAAACTATTTCAAGGACTATAAAGTACCATGCATAGGAATAGAACCTACAGAAGGCACTGCAAAAATTGCACAAAGAAATGGAATTGAAACTTTGATAAAGTTTTTTGGATACGAGACTGCAAAAAATGTAAAAAAATCTCACAATAAGGCAGATCTTATCATTGGAAATAATGTATATGCTCATGTTCCAGATATCAACGATTTTACAAAAGGGATTAAGACTCTTCTTAAAGACGATGGAACGGTTACTCTTGAATTTCCAAGTTTATTATCTTTGATCAATCAAAATCAATTTGACACAATTTATCACGAACATTTTTCATACTTATCACTAACAAGCGTTCAGAATGTTTTTAAAACTCATGGTCTCAAAATTTGGAAAATCGAAAATCTCACAACTCATGGAGGTAGTCTAAGGGTTTATGGTTGTCATGAAGAGGCTTCAATCGAGATAGATAGCTCTGTTAAAGATCAATTGAACAAAGAAATTGACGCAGGACTCCAAAAAATTGATTCTTACGAAAACTTTCAACAATCATGTGAAGAAATAAAAGTTTCTTTTTTAGAATTTTTATTAGAGGCAAAAAAAGCAAATAAAAAAGTAATTGGATATGGTGCAGCAGCAAAAGGAAGTACGCTTCTAAATTATTCAGGAGTAAAAGATGACTTAATTGAATATGTTTGTGATGGTGCTGAATTCAAACAAAATAAATATATGCCTGGAAGCCATATTCCCATTAAACACCCATCTACTCTTCAGGCTGATAATCCGGACTATATTGTAATTTTCCCATGGAATATTGCAGATGAGATAACTATGCTTTTAAAAGATAAAATTGACGAAGGCACGAAATTAGTTACATTTATTCCAGAGTTAAAAATATGGTAGAAAATAAGATCTTATACACGAAACCTTCAATTACTGACTTAGAAACAGAATATGCTGCTGATGCAGCAAAGAATGGATGGGGTGATGACTGCTATAAATATATTAATCAATTTGAAAGTTTATTTAAGGAACACCTTGGAGTTAAGCATGCAATTGCAACTTCAAGTTGCACTGGAGCAATTCACATTGGTCTATCATCACTAGGTATTGGTTATGGAGATGAGGTAATAGTGGCAGATATTAATTGGATAGCATCTGTGTCACCAATTGTGCATGTGGGAGCTAAACCAATCTTCATAGATGTTGATATTAATTCTTGGTGTATAGATACAAATAAAATAAGAGAAGCCATTACACCAAATACTAAAGCAATAATGGCTGTTCACCTCTATGGAAATATTTGTAATATGGATGAACTTTTAGCAATATCTAAGGAATACGATATTCCAATTATTGAAGACTCTGCTGAAGCCATTGGTTCTGAGTGGAATTCAAAAAAAGCAGGTTCTATGGGCATATATGGAACCTTTTCTTTTCACGGAACTAAAACTATTTGCACTGGTGAAGGTGGAATGTTTGTTACAAATGATGACAAAATATATGAAAAATCTCTTACTTTAAGCAATCATGGTAGGTCAAGAAATCAAAAAAAACAGTTTTGGCCTGATATGATTGGTTTTAAATATAAGATGTCTAATATTCAAGCAGCGATTGGTTGTGCTCAACTTGAAAGAATAGATGAATTAATTTCAAAAAAAAGAAAAATTTTTTATTTTTATAAAGAGAATTTAGAAGGCTTGCCTTTTTCATTTAACCCTGAACCTGAAAATACTAAAAATGGATATTGGATGCCTACAATAATTGTTAACGAAGATGTTAAATTTAATAGAGAAGAGGTACTTATAAAATTTAAGCAAGAAAATATTGATGCTAGGGTATTTTTCTGGCCTTTAAGTTCATTGCCAATGTTCGAGTCTAAAAAAGAAAATTTTAACAGCTATAGTTTGAACATGCGCGGAATTAATTTACCGTCTTATCACGACTTAACTGAGAATCAACAAGAAAGAGTAATTAAAGTACTAAAAAGCATTTTTTAAATTAAACAATAGATTAATCAAAATGAAAAAAATATTTTTTTGGGGAGGAAAAGCTAAAGCAAAAATCATTCAAAAAATGATCTTAAATGAAGAAAGCAAAGATGTTGAAATTTCAATTATATATGATCCACTTATAAAAGAATTGCCTTTTGAAAGCTCATCAAAATTCATCTCATCACCAAATGAATTAAAACTTGTTTTAGCCGATATTACACATTTTATAATGTGTAATGGAGGAGAGCATGGCTATGCTCGTTACAAAATTGCAAATGAGCTAAAGAAGCTTGGTCTAAAACCAGTTGATGTTATTAGTCCTCATGCTATTTTGGATGATATCAAACAAAAGGGTGAGGGACTCCAAGCAATGCCTGGTGCAGTTGTGCATAAATTTTCTATAATCGGTGACCAATGCATAATTAATACAAATGCAACTGTTGATCATGATTGTATTATTGGAAATGGTGTTCATGTTATGGGAGGAGCTTCTATTGCTGGTCAAGTTGAGGTTGGTGACTTCTCAACAATAGGAACTAATGCAACTGTTTTACCTAACATTAAAATTGGTAAGTGCTCATATATTGGTGCAGGGGCTGTTGTAAACAAAAACGTAAATGATTATGAGGTAGTGGTTGGCGTACCAGCAAAAAAAATAAAAAAGCATAAAGTATCAGTAGATCTNTCTTTATTTGAACTATAATTTAACAAAATTAACCTAAGATGAGCATATGANTAAAGAAATTGAAAAATTCAATAAAGAGTGTGCAGAAGAAATTCGCATACAAGGTAGCAATCTTGATTTGAAGCAGAAGAGTATTGAATGGCTAAATGAAGCAAATAATCATAAGTACTCATATCACTTTAAATGGATGAATCGCCCAATTATTCAGTATCCCCAGGATATACAGATGATGCANGAGCTTATAATGGAAGTTAAGCCTGATTTGATAATTGAAACAGGTATTGCTCATGGTGGATCAATACTTTTGAGTGCTTCAATGTTAGCCTTGTTAGATTTATCCGATTCTATTGCAAATAATGAAAATTATGANATTTCTAAAACTAATAGAAAAGTTCTAGCACTTGATATTGATATCAGGGAGCATAATAAAAAAGAAATTTTAAATAATCCTTTTAGTAAATATATTGAAATGTTAGAAGGATCTAGTACAAGTGAAGAAATAGTCAATAAAGTTCATAATATTGCATCGAATTATAATAATATTTTAATATTTCTTGATAGCAATCATACCCATGACCATGTTTTAGCTGAACTCAATGCATATGCTGAATTAACTTCTGTCGGCAGCTACATTATTGCTTTTGATACAGTTATAGATTATTTACCTGAAAATCACTTACCAAATGAATCAAATCCAAGCATCTCAGAGGCTAGAACTTACACAAGAGGTAATAGTCCAATGTCGGCTGTAANAGANTTTCTTAAACATAATGAAGACTTTGAAATAGATNCTGAAATTGATAATAAATTNTTAATTTCTGTNGCNCCNTGCGGATATCTTAAGAGAATTAAGTAANANTAATTTATAACAAAATCATNTTGTTAATCAGCATAATTAATATCTTAACTAAAGCATGGAACTATTTTTTGAATACTTGAAATAATANAATGATTAAAATTATAAGAGATCTCTTTTCTGTTCTTACACCAAGCCAAAGAAAACGATTTTACGTCCTCCAGATTTTGGTAATGTTAATGGCGATAACACAAATAGCTGGTGTTGCATCTATTGTTCCTTTCATGGCCTTAGTTGCAGACATGAATCAACTCAATCAAGACACAATTTTTGCTCAAGCATATATTATTAGTGGGATAAATTCAGAAGCATTATTTGTATTCTTGTTAGGTGTTAGTGTTCTTGTTATGTTACTTCTTGGAACAATTATTTCTATGTATACTACATGGAGATTGTCCTTATTTGCTAACAAAGTTGGTGTTGAAATAGCTGATAGCTTATATTCATATTATTTAAAGANAGATTGGTTATTTCATGCTTCTGGAAGTAGTGCTCAGTTAACAAAACAAATTGCAACNGAATGCTTAAGAGTGACTACCAGCATTTTACTTCCTCTTGTGCATATGAATGGAAACTTTGTATTAGTTTTATTTATGAGTATTAGTATCTTTCTTTTTGATCCCGNAGTTGCAATTGTNGGAGTAATNATATTTTCAATAGCATACTTTGTAGTATTTAATCTTGTTAACCTGACCTTACTTCGAAATGGGAGAACCATATCAGAGATGTATGAGGCACGTTTTCGTCTAATGAATGAAGGATTTGGAGGTATTAAAGATGTTTTGCTTTTAGGAAGATTTAATGATTTTATAAATCGCTTCAACAAAACAGGTACTAAATTTGCATACAATTCTGGTGTCAATGGCGCACTAGCTCACATACCACGTTATTTTATGGAGTTTGTTGCTTTTGGCTCAATGATTGCGCTTGTGCTTTATNTATTTGCTACATACGAGGGCGATATCAGCATGATNCTGCCAATACTTTCTTTATACGCAATTGCAGGAATGAAGTTGTTGCCCGCATTCCAACAAATTTACAATAGCTTAGCCAATATTCAGGGAAATGTTGCTGCTTTTGAATCAATTCAAGAAGATTTGAATGATTCAATTCAAACCAATNAAGATAATTCAGGATTTGATTATAGCCATATAAATCTCAATAAAANAATATTGCTTGAAAATATTACTTTTTCATANCCTGGTAAAGATAAACCGATTTTAAACAAACTAAATATTGAGATTCCAGTTAATAAGGTCATTGGCATCGCAGGTCCATCAGGCTCTGGCAAATCAACACTCATTGANATATTAATTGGNTTAATTGAAGCAAATGAAGGTNATTTAAAAGTTGATGATGCCATCATAGATAATACAAATCGTCGTTCATGGCAAAATACTATTGGTTTTGTAGCGCAAGCTATTTTTCTATCAGAAGGCACTATTGCTGAAAATGTTGCGTTCGGCATCCCCGAAAATGAAATTGATTTTAATCAGGTAAATAAAGCACTTAAGTTAGCAAATCTTGATGTTTTCGTGAAAGACCTTGAAAATGGAATTAATACAAAAGTTGGTGAGCGAGGTGTTCAACTGTCAGGTGGGCAAAGACAACGAATTGGTATTGCCAGNGCGCTATATCATGAAGCAAAGGTATTAATATTTGACGAAGCAACAAGTTCTCTCGATGGAATTACTGAAAAAACAATTATTAAAGCCATTCAACAATTTAGTGGACANAAAACTATCATAATGATTGCTCACCGTCTAAAAACAATACAAAAATGTGATCAAATCTTTGTTATTGACAATGGAAAAGTTGCAGATCAAGGTACATTTGAAGAATTAATAGAAAAGAACGAAGTCTTTAAAAAAATGGCATTACATGCNTAAAGGTAAGTAATAATGTTGAATGAGNACAAAATACTAAATTTAATTGGCCGTAAAGAAGAGCTTCTTGAAGAAGACGTTAATCAGCATAATCGGGAACTTAAAAAAATAGTATCCTCATCTTCTTTTCTTGTCATTGGTGGAGCTGGTGCAATAGGCCAAGCTGTCGTTAAAGAAATTTTTAAACGTAATCCAAAAAAAATTCATGTAGTTGATATTAGTGAAAATAATTTAACTGAATTGGTTAGNGATATAAGGAGTTCATTTGGATATATTGATGGAGAATTTAAAACCTATGCGCTGGATGTTGGCTCAGTTCAATATGATTCATTTATTAAATCAGATGGTCAATANGACTACGTATTAAATCTGTCTGCACTAAAGCATGTAAGAAGTGAGGANGATGCTTACACATTGATGAGAATGATAGATGTTAATATTTTTAATACTGATAAGACAATAAAACAAGCTATTAAAAACCCAACAAAAAAATATTTTTGTGTCAGNACTGATAAAGCAGCCAATCCAGTCAATTTAATGGGTGCAAGTAAAAGAATNATGGANATGTTTTTGATGCGAAGATCAGAAGATATAAATATATCAACTGCAAGATTTGCTAATGTAGCTTTTAGTGATGGATCATTACTACATGGCTTTAACCAACGAATTAATAAAAGGCAACCAATTGCTGCACCAAGTGATATTAAACGATATTTTGTTACTCCAAAAGAAAGTGGAGAGCTCTGTCTAATGAGTTGTATTTTTGGAGAGAANAGAGATATATTCTTTCCTAAACTAAGTGAATCACTCCACCTAATAACTTTNTCTGAAATNGCAGTTAAGTATCTTAAGTATATTGGATATGATGCATACATGTGTTCCTCAGAACAAGAAGCCAGAGATCTTGTAAAAACTTTACCTGAGCAGGGCAAATGGCCATGCTTGTTCACTAAAAGTGACACAACGGGTGAAAAAGACTTTGAAGAGTTTTATACCAATGAAGAAAGGCTTGATATGGATAAATTTAAAAATATAGGAGTTNTAAAAAATAAATTAGATTATGATGTTAATAAATTAAATAACTTTGAAAATATAATCAATGAACTAAAGTTAACTGAGAGCTGGAATAAAAAATTAATTTTAAAAGAGTTTTTTAATATGATACCTTCACTTAAATATACTGATACTGGAAAATATCTTGATGGAAAAATGTAACATGGTNTTTTTATTGGAGGAAAGTTATGAATGAATTTAAACTNGGAAATAGAATGGTTGGCTATCATCATNCACCNCTGGTTATAGCAGAAATAGGCATAAATCATAATGGATCTTTGGAAAGTGCAATAAGTTTAGCAGATGATGCAATTGATGCTGGAATAGAGGTTATAAAGCACCAAACTCATGTTGTAGAAGATGAGATGACGTCAGAAGCTAAATCTGTAATTCCAGGAAACTCTGATAAATCAATCTATCAAATAATGGAAGAGTGTGCTTTAAATGAAGAAGATGAGGTCTCCTTAAAAGAGCACGTAGAATCAAGAGGAAAAATTTTTATNAGCACACCTTTCTCTAGAGCTGCTGCTGATAGGCTTGAAAGAATGGGGGTTTGTGGCTATAAAATTGGCTCTGGTGAATGTAACAATTATCCATTAATTGAGCATATAGCTTCATTTAAGAAGCCTATTATTTTAAGTACAGGCATGAATGACTTAGACAGCATTCGCCCAGCAGTCGAAATCGTAAGAAAACATCAAATCCCATTTGCCTTATTACATACAACTAATATTTATCCAACCCCAGATCGCTTGGTAAGACTTGGTGCAATGAATGAGCTTCAGGATACTTTNNGCGATGCTGTGATTGGTTTGTCTGATCANACAGTTTCAAACCATGCATGTTTTGGTGCTGTTGCACTTGGTGCTTCAATTCTNGAGCGTCATTTTACAGACTCAATGACAAGAGAAGGTCCTGACATTATAAATTCTATGGATCCATCAGCAGCTAAAGAATTAATCCTTGGAGCAAANACTATTTTTGAACANAGGGGNGGCTCNAAAGGACCTGTAGAAGAGGAGTTACCAACTATTAAATTTGCTTTTGCTAGTATCGTCTCTATTAATGAGATTAAAAAGGGAGATATTTTTTCTAAAGAAAATTTATGGGTAAAAAGGCCTGGTACTGGTGAAATTCTAGCAGAGGAGTTTGAATCTATTTTAGGCAAAAAAGCTAAGAATGACATCTCATCTGGCCAACAACTTAAACGAGAAGATATTCAATAATAAATCATTTCTTAGATCGTAAATTATGAATGAAATTGGACTTTACGGAGGTTCAGGATTTATTGGAACACAGTTTCAATCAATGATAGAAAGACAAAGTAATTATAATAATTCTCAAATTCATATGATTCCTCATAGAGGATCTTTAGAAGAAATAAAAATAGCTTTGGAAAAATTAGATGCTTTAAGTAATTCTAATACTACAACCTCTTTACTTTATCTTGCTGAAAATAATGAAATTACAAAGGCAGACAAACNAAGCTCGGACTATATAGAAAATAACGTTAAAAGACTAAAATTTATCATATCGAATACAAGATCTAAATTAATTTATGCCTCATCTGTTGCAATATATGGAGATTTATCCGAAATTCCGCATAGTCCTTCAGAGAAATTAAACACAATTAATACATATTCAAAATCTAAATTTGAGTGCGAAAAACTTGTTTTGCAAGCTGGGGGAGTGGTTGCGAGACTTAGTAATATCTATGGACCAGGGATGAGTAAAAAAAATATNATATCTGACATACTTAAACAAATTAAAGTTAAAGGAATAGATTCTATAAATATCATTGATGGCTCTCCCATAAGAGACATGATTCACATTTCTGATGTAACTTCATGCTTGTTATCAATGACAAAAATACAAAAGAAAGGAATTTATAATATTGCCACTGGAACTAGTATTTCTATGAAAGATTTAGCACTAATGATTCTAAAAGTTGCTAATTTTGAGGAATATAAACTTGTGGAATTAAAACATAATAAAACTACTTCTTGCATATCCTTGGATATTTCCAATACAAAGAAAACTTTTGCATGGAGTCCAAGTANAAGCCTTCAAGATGGGCTAAAAGAATTAGTATAAAATAATTAGAGGAGCTTTTTATGAAGAAAATANTTGCAGTTTTTACTGGTAATAGAGCTGAGTATGGATTGCAGTATCCTGTTCTTAAAGCAATTGACGCACACCCAGATTTAGAATANAGATTAATCGTTTCTGGTGCTCATCTTGATAAAAATTTTGGAAATACTATTCAAGAAATTAATGATGATGGATTTAAAATTCATGCTGAGGTAGATATTACTCTTGATGAAAGTTCACCATTTGCTACATCCCAGGCTATAGGAACTGGTGTTTTATCTATAGCCGATGCACTTTCAAAGATTAAACCAGATATTTTTGTAGTATATGCCGATAGATTTGAAGGGTTTGCTGCGGTAATTGCTTCAACCCAAATGAATATTCCAACTGCACATATTGAAGGTGGTGATATAACAGAAGGAGGTGCTTTGGATGATTCGGTAAGGCATGCAATGACCAAATTGGCGCATATTCACTTTACAACCAACCAGCAAGCNAGCAATAGATTACTTGCAATGGGAGAGGCTCCATGGAGAGTTCATACTGTNGGATTCCCAGCTATTGATCTAATTCAAGATAATAATTATGCAACATCNNATGAATTAGTTGATNTATATAACTTAAATTTANAAAAACCAATTGTTTTATTTACNCAACATTCAGTTACTACAGAATTTCATGAAGCAGCAAATCAAATTAAGCCTTCNCTATTTGCTCTTAAAAAGNTAGCTTTGGATGGCTATCAAATAATTATTACGTATCCAAATAATGATGCAGGTGGAAGAAAAATTATTGATGTGATAAATAATTTTAAAAACACCGAATTTTCTGATGTTGAGAATATTCAAATATATTCTTCACTTGGAAGATATAATTATCATGGTATTTTAGCTTTAGCATCTAACGCAGATNATCAAATTTGCTGCGTTGGAAATTCATCTTCTGGAATAAAAGAAACTCCGGCTTTTGGNTGNCCAACTGTGAATATTGGATCACGTCAAGAGGGTAGACTTAGAGCAGATAACGTTATTGAAGCTGACTATAATGCAGACAGTATATATGATGCAATAAATACATGTATGCATGACAAAAATTTTAGAGAGACATCATTTTCTTGTATTAACCCATACGGAATNGGAGATGCTGGCCTAAAAATTGCTAAAGTTCTTCACGAGACTGAAATTGATCCTAAGAAATTGCTAAGAAAAGAAATGATGCTATCTGGAACTGAGAAAAATGGTTGGTATCAATAAAATAGTATGTTANTAGAATATTCAGAAAATCAAGCACAATCGACTTCTTCAATTAAAGATTGCATCAAGTTGTTAAATAAACTTGAGCTTAAGATTCTTTTTATTTTGGATGAAAATACTAAATTAGTTGGAACACTTACTGATGGTGATATTAGAAGAGCAATTCTAAATGGCAACGAATTATCTGACTCAATTCTAAAAGCCATGAATAAAAATTTTATAAAGTACACTCAGGGATCTGATTTATCAGATATCGAAAATAAAGTTCTTAAAGATGATCTTCAAGCTATTCCTGTTCTTACATCTAACGGAACTATATTAGAGGTTCATGCTGCAGGAGCTCATCTGAAACAAGCNAAAAATGATAATANTGTTTTNCTAATGGCAGGTGGTTTTGGAACAAGATTAACNCCTTTGACCGATGACTGTCCCAAACCTTTACTTAAAGTTGGAGAAAAGCCAATCATACAGACAATAATTGAAAACTTTATAGAATATGGGTTCCATAATTTTGTTATTTCTACTCACTATAAATCAGAAATGATCAAAGACTACCTTGGAGATGGAAATAATTTAAATTGTTCAATAGAGTATTTGCAAGAAGAATCGCCTCTAGGTACAGCAGGATGCTTAAGTCTATTGTCAAAAAAACACCTTAATAAGCCATTATTCATGATGAATGCAGATATATTGACCAAAGTAAATTTTACTCAATTATTAGATTTCCATTTAAAAGCCGAGACATCAATTACAATGTGTGTTCGAAATTATACCCATCAAATCCCATATGGAGTTATAAGAACAAATGACCACCTTATTGAATCTATTGATGAAAAACCTACTAAAGTTTCAAAGGTAAATGCAGGAATTTATGTTGTTAACCCCGATACAATTAAAAATTTAACAAAAGGTAAAAATATAGATATGCCATCATTAATTAATAATGAATTAGAAAAAAATAGTTCATCTGTTAGCGTTTTTCCTATTCATGAATATTGGTTAGATATTGGTCAAATTGAAGATTATCAAAAAGCGCAAGTTGATTTTATTTCTAATTTTTCTAATGAATAAGAATTTATTTGTAGCACTAATCCCGGCAAGAGGCGGATCTAAAGGCCTAAAGAAAAAAAATCTTTATCCTGTTAATAACAAACCTTTAATTTCATGGACAATTGAATCTGCTATTTCATCTCATTATTTAGAAAAGATTTTCGTGAGTTCAGACGATAACTCTATTTTAGAAATTGCATCAAAAGAAGGCGTTAATTGTATTGAAAGACCTGCTAATCTAGCTGAGGATACATCATCAATGGAGTCAGTTATTATGCATTCAATTGAGGAAATTGATAAGCAAGGTATTAGGTTCAAATATCTTATTTTACTTCAACCAACATCACCATTACGTGATAGTAANGATATTGACTCAGCTTGTAAAAAATTTATTCAACTTAAAGCTGATTCTCTCATTTCTGTTACCAATGTAGAGAGCTCAGTACTAAAAACATTAGTTAAAGATNATAACGGTTTTTTAAGACCAGCTTTTGATAATAAATTTCCAAGCATGAACAGGCAACAGCTTCCGTTAGCTTATANGCCTAACGGAGCTATATATATAATTAATAAAAANCTATTTTTAAATAATCCAACTTTATTTCAAAAAAACACAGCAATGTATGAGATGAAAGAGAATAAAAGTATTGATGTTGACTCGATTAATGANATTCATACCATTGAAAAACTAAATTTAATATAGTTCTATGAATAAATTTTTTGTTAAGATACTCACATTCAGCAATCATGGATATTTGTTATGACTAAAGCATTATTTGGACTTCCTGAACAAGTAGTCTTTTGTAAACGTTGTGTTATCTCAAATCAGCGTCCAAATTCTACTGTCGAATTTAAAAATGTCAAAGATGAAGAAAAAGCTACTATAAACTTTGATGAAGATGAAATTTGTGATGCTTGCAGATACCAAGATTCAAAAGCATCAAATATTGATTGGGAAAAAAGAGAGGATGCTCTAAAAAGTCTTTGCGATCTTCACAGAAATAATAATGGAGACTATGACGTAATTGTTCCTGGAAGTGGAGGTAAAGACAGTGCTTATGCTTCTCATGTTTTAAAATATAAATACGGAATGAATCCTTTAACAGTAACCTGGGCTCCTCATAAATATACTGAAATTGGATGGAAAAATTTTGAGAACTGGATTCACGAAGGTGGGTTAGATAATATCCTCTTTACCCCAAATGGAAAATTACATAGATATTTAACAAAAGAAGCATTTACAAACCTCCTTCATCCATTTCAACCATTTATTGTTGGCCAAAGAATTATCGGGCCTATGATGGCAGCAAAGTTTAATGTTAAGTTAGTTTTTTATGGAGAAAATCAAGCTGAATATGGTAACAATGTTGATGAAAACTACACACCAACTATGGATAAAAAGTTCTTTTCTGTTGATGACCCAATGGATATTATGCTTGGTGGAAAATNTATAAGGGATATTATTAGCGAAACAGATTTTAAATTAAATGACTTTAAACCCTACATACCTCCTAAAGCAGAATACCTAGAGTCAAAAGGTGTTGAGGTTCATTATTTAGGATATTATCTTCCATGGGACCCACAGGAATGTTACTACTATGCAACAGAAAATACCGGGTTTCAGTCAAATTCAGAAAGAACTGAAGGCACTTATTCAAAATACAGCAGTATCGATGATAAGATTGATATGTTTCATTATCTGACAACTTTAGTTAAATTTGGAATTGGAAGAGCGACTTATGATGCTGCTCAAGAAATTAGAAATAATAAAATTACCAGAGAAGAGGGTGTTCAGTTAGTTCGTAAATTTGATCAAGAATTCCCAAATAAATATTTTAAAGATTTTTTAGAATACATATCTCTTTCAGAGAGTGAGTTTCATAATATTTTAGATCAGTTCAGATCTCCTCATTTATGGGAAAAAATAGATGGAGAATGGGTTCTAAAGCATGCTGTTTGGCATAATCAAAAGCGTCTGAAATAAATTTAATGCAAAATATTCGTGTAATAGCCCGTTTGGATATTAAAGGGCCAAATTTAATTAAAGGAATTCATCTTGAGGGTTTGAGAGTTCTTGGAGAGCCACATGATTTCGCAAAAAAATATTATGAGGAAGGAATTGATGAAATTGTCTATATAGATATAGTTGCAAGCTTGTATGGACGAAGTAAGTTGACTGAAATAGTTAAAAATGCAGCAAAAGACGTATTTGTTCCAATGACTGTTGGAGGAGGCATTAGGAGCGTAGAGGATGTAAGAGATCTTTTAAGAGCAGGAGCTGATAAAGTTGCGATTAGTACTGCTGCAGTTGAAAATCCAAGTTTAATTCGTGATGTTTCAAGAATTTTTGGCTCTCAATGCATGGTATTGTCTATTGAAGCAAAAAAACAATCAGACTCTTCTTGGGAAGTTTATACAAATTCTGGTCGTGAAAAAACAAATATAGATGCTATTGAATGGGCTAAACAAGCTGAAACTCTAGGTGCCGGTGAAATACTTTTGACCTCAATAGATGCTGAGGGCACTAGAAAAGGCTTCGACATAGATTTAATTAAATCAATAACAGATGTGGTTAATATTCCTGTTATTGCATCTGGTGGAATGGGAAAACCAGAAGATCTAGTGGATGCTGTAAATTTAGGAGGTGTTAAAGCTGTGGCAATGGCAGATATACTGCATTACGAAAGAGATTCAATTTCAGGTATAAAAGATACTATGGTTAAGAACCAAATACCTGTGAGGTTATNAATTGAGTAATTCAGTTACAATTTTAGATTACGGCATTGGAAACATTCTTAGTGTTGCAAGAGGTTTTGAAGCTATCGGCGCAGATGTAAATATCACATCAAATATTGAAGGAATTGAGAGTGCAGAAAGATTGATTTTACCTGGTGTAGGAGCTTTTGCATCTGGGATNGCACAACTTAAAAAAAATAATTTTGATTCTGCAATTATAGATCTTGTGAATTCTGGAGCACCCTTGCTTGGCATATGTTTGGGGATGCAATTCTTAATGGACTCAAGTGAGGAATTTGGAGAGACTGAAGGCCTTGGCCTTATAAATGGGAAGGTGATTCCTATTCCACCAAAATCAACTGATGGGGATACTTTAATAGTTCCTCACATTGGTTGGAGTGCTTTAGAAATATCTGGAAATAAGGATAGCTGGGATAACAGTATATTAAATAATACGCCAGTTAAAAGTCATGTATATTTTGTTCATTCTTTTTTTTCAAAGCCTAATAACAAAGAACATTTATTAGCGCACTGTAACTATGGTGGAAATAATCTTTCTGCAGTTATTTGTAGAGATAATGTAATGGGTTGTCAGTTTCATCCTGAGAAAAGTGGAGCAATAGGACTTAACATTTTAAGAGCTTTTTTAACTTTATAGAAAACACTATCTTAGAAATTTAGAAATATTGTTATCAGGCCAAATTATAATCAAAATATCTATTAGTTTAGTTTAACAAATGATAATAAAAAACTGGAAAAGGGTTTTTACATCGACATTTTATTTTTTGAAACTATTTTTTGTTTCAAAAAAATATGATGTAGTTTTTGTTAGCTCAACATCATTCAATAGGGGAGAAAATGGAGAGAATATTTTTTTTAAACCAATGATTGAATGTTGTAAAAAAAATAATCTCAATTATGTAATTTTTGAAGAAACATATTTTAAATCATATTTGGACTATGATATTGGTGAAGACTCAATTTCGCTGGACTTTATAACAATTTTACAAATTATATCTAGGAAAATTTTTAACCTAATTTATCAAAAACCAATATCAGTAGATGAGATATATTTTCAAGATTTTAAAATATCAAATATCTTAAAAAATTTATTTTTTAACAATCTAAAATCTAAAGTTTACATTACTCTGATATGGAACAACGTAACATTATGGCGATGCTTGAATCCTTCTGCTTGTATTATAGATTATCAACATGGCTACATATATGATGGAGAAGCTGAATATATGCTTAACGGCAAGCCNCCAAAAGTTAAATCTGCAAATAATGTTATTGCTTTAGTTCACGGAGATAGATACAAAAGAATTTTAATTGATAATGATAAATCAGGTTTTTATAGTGAGGAGAATGTAATTACTGTTGGACTTAATAATCTTAAACACTNCAATAAAAAAATATCATCAAATAATAAAAAAATACTTTTTACTTTGCAGCATACNCCAGATTTTACTGATGAAGAGAATGATGAATACATTAAAAAAGTTGAAAATTTAATTAAAATAAATTCAAGGTTTTTATCATCAAATAATTACGAAATTATTCTTAAACATCATCCAAGATATAGCAAACATGATTCCCAAGATCTAAATATAAAACATCAATTTATCAGATTTAATAATGATGCGCCTATATCTGATATATTTGATGAAGTAAGTCTTCATATTACATTTCATTCTACATCTGCATTTGATGCAGCATCAATTGGCATCCCAACGATTTTTATTGATATGCATGAGCCATTATCTCCTTATGAAATGTTTTTTAAACAGTACAATTATCCATGTAAGGATTGCATAGTAGAAAATTACGAAGATTTAAAAAACATACTATTAAATTTAGATGATAAAGATATTTTCAATAAATATTCTAATGATGTTCATAAGTGGTCTGAAGAATTTTATTGTGATTTTAATGAAAAAGTTTTTGAAAAATTTTTAATAGACAAAATTAATAATTCAAAAGATACATAATTAAATAGCAATTGATAAATAATTTTAAAATGAAAAAAATATTGTTTGTTTTTGGCACTCGACCTGAGGCTATTAAGATGGCNCCAGTGATTAAGGCATTTAAAGATGAAAAGATTTTTGATACAAAAGTTTGTGTTACAGNACAACACAGACAAATGTTAGATCAGGTATTGGATATATTTGATATTAAACCAGATTACGATTTGAATATCATGGAACTTGGCCAAGATTTATTTGATATTACAGCAAATGTATTATCTGGAATGAAAAATGTTTTATCTGAATATAGTCCTGATCTTGTTTTAGTTCATGGAGATACTTCAACCACAAGNGCGACTGCAATTGCAGCTTTTTATCAAAAAATTAAAGTGGGGCATATTGAAGCTGGACTTAGAACTGGAAATATTTATAGCCCATGGCCTGAAGAAGTGAATAGACAAATATCAGGCGTAATAGCAAATTATCATTTTGCACCAACTTCAACAAGCATGGAAAATCTTTTAAAAGAAAATAAAAATAAAGAAAATATTTTAGTCACAGGCAATACGGTCATTGATGCACTTTTTTTAGTNCTAGATAAAATTGAAAAAGATGCAAAACTCAAAAATACAATTTTAAAATCTATTTCAGATCAATATAGATTTAATAGTGATAAAAAAATAATTCTAGTTACAGGACACAGAAGGGAAAATTTCGGTGAAGGCTTTACAAATATATGTAAAGCATTAAAAAAAATTGCAGACGACAATCATGATGTTGATATAGTTTATCCAGTTCATTTAAACCCAAATGTTCAAAAACCCGTAAAAAATATTCTTTCGAACTCAAAAAATATATATTTAATAAATCCGTTATCGTATGAAAATTTTATCTATTTGATGAGTAAATCCTATTTTATAATTACAGATTCTGGTGGGGTCCAGGAAGAGGCCCCAAGTCTAGGAAAACCCGTACTTGTATTGAGAAATACAACTGAACGCCCTGAAGCATTGGAGGCTGGTACGGTAAAGCTTGTAGGAACAAATTTTGAAGCTATCGTAAATGAATCCCAAAAATTTTTAGATGATGAAAAAGAATATAAGAAAATGTCAAAAGCTCATAATCCTTATGGAGATGGTTCTGCATCAAAAAGAATAGTAAATTTTTTTAAGACAAAAAAATGAAAAGGGTTGTTCTTTATNCAAATTCAAGCTCTGTNAATGATGCAACCCGCCATTATATTGANACAATCAATAAAGCTGTNTCAGATCTTGGNTACACNTTTTATTTTTCAGAATCAATTAAAAACATAAAATTTAATGANATTATCCTAACCATTGTTCCNAATAATTTTTTTAAGGCATTATTGTTAAGACCATTTTCTAAAACTCTATTTTGGAGCCAAGGTATTGAACCGGAAGAATGTTGGCTTCGTGAAAATAATTTCTTAAAGTACTATGCAAAAAACATAATTGAATATGTTTCGCTTAGGTTTTCGGGTATGCAATTTCTTGTATCTGAAGCAATGCAAAATCATTATAAAGATAAATATGGAATAAATTTTGCAAATTTTCAAATCATGCCTTGCTACAATTTACATCACCAGAAAGCAACGAACATTAATCTAGCAAAATACGACAGTCCAACTTTTGTATATGCTGGAAGCCTTTCTGCATGGCAAAATATTGATGAGACCCTTCAAGTATACAAACATATAGAAAATATAATTCCAGAAGCAACTCTAACCCTTCTCACTGAAGAAAAAATAAAAGCACAAGCCCTTATCAAGCAATATGATATTCAAAATGCTAAGGTTAGATATGTGTCATTAAATAATTTAAATGAAGAGTTATTGAAGTATAAATATGGATTTTTATTAAGAAAAGATATTAAAGTAAATCATGTCTCCACTCCAACTAAGATGAATTCATATTTATCAAGTGGAGTAATTCCAGTTTACACAGATGCCATAAAAGATTTTTTGAAGCATATAAATTTAAATAATTTCAACCTAAGACTCAAATCAAGTGATTCTATTGAAGAAATGGCAAATACTATAATCAGTTTTGAAAATAATGAGAGTGATTTTACGGATTTAAATAGTCATATAAAAAATATTTTTAATGACTACTTTAATGATAAAAAATACATTGAACAGATAAAAATTAAGTTAAAGAATTACTTTTCAAATTAAACTTAACAAACAACAAGCAACTTTTTAAAGTAATTTATTTTGAAGTATTAACATACTCTAATTCAAATATATACTTACAATTATTGGATTATACTAATTAGTAACAACGATGAGAGTTTTACATATCATTAGTGGACTAGGTAATGGGGGTGCAGAAGCAGTTCTATTCAATTTATGCCAATCTGATAAGCAAAATAATCATATAGTTATTTCTTTATTAGATGAAGGTAAATATGGGTCATTGCTTAAAGAAATTGGTGTTGAAGTATATCCATTAAATTTTTCATATAAAAGATTAAATTTTTTTGCTTTTTTAAGGTTAATTAAATTAATCAGGCAAATAATGCCAGATGTTGTTCAGACTTGGATGATTCATTCTAATATTATTGGTGGATTAGCTGCTAAACTTATTGGAATTAAAAAAATTTTTTGGGGCATCCATCAAACCACATTATCTAACAGTAAAACTAAACCAATGAGCCTTCTGATTACAAAAATAAATGCTTTTTTTTCAAATATTATTCCTACAAAAATTATTTACTGTGCTAAGAAATCTAGAGAAGATCAAGAAGCTATCGGCTTCAAAAAGACTAAGGGAGAAGTAATACAAAATGGTTATAACGTTGAAAATTTTTGTCCCAAAAAATCTATAGATCAAAAGTTGCGTAATGAATTAGGTATTTCTAATGATTCTCCGCTTCTGGGTTACGTTGGACGGTATCATCCTATGAAAGATTTAGGAAATTTAATAAGATCATTGACTTTATTAAATCAAAATTTGAAGAATGTTAATGCTGTACTCGTCGGATCAAACATAGATCATAATAATAAAGAATTAGTGAATTTAATTGACGAATATAAGCTTAATCATCGCGTACATCTAGTTGGTGAAAGGAATGACATTTCTTCATTCATGAATAGTATTGATTTACTTGTACTGTGTTCATCCTATGGAGAAGCATTTCCAAATGTTCTTAACGAGGCAATGTCATGTGGCACACCTTGTGTAACAACAAATATTGGAGATTCAGCTTTAATAGTTGGTAATACAGGATGGGTTATTCCACCAAATGACAGTGATGCTTTAGCAAAAGCAATTAATAAAGCACTTGAAGAAAAACAATCCAATCAAAAATTATGGATACAAAGAGAGAAGGACTGTCGAAATAGAGTTATAAATAATTTTAGTCTTGAAATAATGACTGAAAAATATTTGAAATTATGGGCTGATGGAATTAATTAAGAATCTTATGTATTTGAAACAAAATTTTTTATAAGCTTATGTTTTTTTATGATATTCCAAATCTACTTGCAATAGTTATTGTTGTATCAGTATCTTTTCGTATTGGCTTAATTCCATTATGGTTATCATTTTTTTTAATTTTATTTTCCTTCACCCCCTTTTTTCTTAATGATGTTCTTTTTCCAGCAGCTTATATGCCAGATCAATTTCAGTATTTTGAGGCTACGCAAAGATTACGAGATTTTAATTTTGAACCTATTGACAACAACAACTTAAAAATAAATGTTTCTAACTGGCTTCTTGCGACTATACCTTTACCATATATTGAAACAATCAAAAGCCTTGGATTTTTTAATAGATTAATTGCCACAATATTAATAATTTGGTTATATTCATCTAAAAATCTCAGAGGTTGGCCACTCTTATTAATACTTTTCTATCCAAGCTTTTTACTCTATAGCTCTTTGGCTCTAAGAGATACATTAGTCTTAGTATTTATGATTTTTGCAGTTATTTTTTATATAGAAAAAAGAATGTTGATGGCATTATTAGTTTCACTACCGCTGGCAATTATCAAGTTTCAGAATTTCTTTTTGGTAATAACCTATTTTGTAATCCATTCATATTTTACTAAGGGCTCATTGATTTATAAATATAGATATATACTTCTAGTGATGATACTTGCCGTATTAGTGCCTTTTATTTTGACAATAATTGAGTATGTTGACTATTACAGGTATGCATTATTTATAGAGGATGGTGGCCGTTCTAGCTCATATGTTCAAATAAAAACTTTTGGGGAATTTACAGTTGCAGCTCTTCAATCGGCACCATATTTTTTAATGAAACCATTGCCNTGGGANGCAGATAGCTTTTTGCAGATTATTCAAAGCTTTGAGAATTTTTTAATATTANTCTTTTTAATTTTTATTTTTCTNAAGGCNTATAAGGTTGATAAAAGCGTTGCATTAAAATGGTTTGTATATTTATTAGCTGCNTTTAGTATTTATGGATTAGTAATCTATAATTTTGGAACAGCTGTTAGATATAAATTTCCTTTTATTATGATTATAGTTATTGGAATAGCTTATGAATTATATTNAAAGTACGATCACTTAATCTTAAATAAATCAAAAAGAATNTGAACAAATATTTCAAAATNAANATGANATTAAGAAGATGAATATTTTAGTAACAGGNGGAGCNGGTTACATAGGTTCACATACTTGTATTGAGCTCCTTCAAGCTGGTTATAACGTTGTTGTNATAGATAATCTTGAAAATTCGTCTGCACAATCTCTAAAACGTGTTGAAAAAATTACAGGTAAAAAAATAACTTTCTATGAGCTAGATATTCGTGACAAAAAAGCACTTAACAAAGTTTTTGAAGAAAATTGTTTTGATGGAGTTATTCATTTTGCAGGTCTAAAAGCCGTTGGTGAATCAGTTAAAAAGCCGATGGAATACTACAATGTAAATGTATATGGATCATTTATCTTGGCTGAGTTAATGAAAAAATTTGGTTGTAAAACTTTAGTATTTAGCTCATCTGCAACAGTTTATGGTGAGCCAAATGCAATACCAATTAAAGAAGATTTTCCATTATCTCCTAAAAATCCATATGGAAGATCAAAGTTAATGGTTGAAACGTATCTTAGAGATATATTTTTAGAGAGTGATTCGTGGCATATCGGAATTCTTAGATATTTTAATCCCGCAGGAGCTCACGAGAGTGGATTAATTGGAGAAGATCCTAATGGAATCCCAAATAATTTACTACCGTATATATCGCAAGTAGCAGTTGGTAAATTTGATAAATTAAAAATCTTTGGCGATGATTATAAAACTCATGATGGAACTGGCGTTCGGGATTACATACATGTTGTAGATTTAGCCAAAGGTCACTTGATGGCGCTTGAGGCATTAAGGAAAAAATCTCAAATTTTAACTTTAAATCTTGGTTCGGGTAGAGGCCAATCTGTTATTGACATGATCAAAGCATTTGAAAAAGCATCATCTAAGAAAATACCTTATGAAATTGTTGATAGAAGGCCAGGAGATATTCCAGCTTCATATACTGATACTACTTTTGCAGAAAAAATTTTAGGTTGGAAGCCAAAGTATGACGAAAATAAGATTTGTGAAGATGCTTGGCGTTGGCAACAAAATAATCCATCTGGCTATGAGTAATAAAGATTACTATTTGGGAAAAGTATAACTTATGTGTGGCGTTGTTGGCTTTGTTGGGCAAACTAAATACCCAGAGATTTGTTTAAAAGAGATGGTAAATGCGATTGATCATCGTGGTCCAGATAATACAGGTATATGGGTTGATTCAAATATAGGTCTTGGACATGCGAGATTATCTATAATTGATTTAAGCTCAGCTGGGCATCAACCTATGCATTCAGTTTCTAGTAATTTTGTGATGATATTTAATGGTGAAATTTATAATCATAATGAAATTCGAATGGAATTGAACAGTCTTCATGAAAGAAAATGGACAGGACACTCAGATACAGAAACACTTTTAGAGGCGATTGAGCAATGGGGATTAGAAACCACATTAAATAAAACAAAGGGCATGTTTTCAATTGCCCTATGGGATAAAAGAAATAGAAATCTTTATTTATCAAGAGATAGAATGGGTGAGAAACCTCTTTATTATGGGTGGGTCGATAATCAATTTGTTTTCGCTTCAGAGTTAAAAGCAATCAAAAAGTTTCCAAAATTTAATAACTCAATTGATCGAAATGCATTAGCTTTATTTTTACGATTTAATTCAATTCCTTCNCCATATTCAATATATGAAGATATTTTTAANCTAGAACCTGGAACCATAATTCAATTTAATGCNGANTCTAAGAAAATTGTAAAAAGTACTTATTGGTCAACTGAGGAAGANNTTATTAAATCAAGTTCTTCNGNCTTCTCAGGAAATTTTGAGGATGCAGTTAATCAATTAGAATTNATCTTATCTAAAGCTGTATCTTCACAAATGGAGTCAGATGTTCCGTTGGGAGCTTTTTTGTCTGGNGGNGTGGATTCAAGCTTGATTGTNGCNTTNATGCAATCTCAATCNGNTNNAAAGGTTAATACTTTNTCTATTGGTTTTAANAATGTAGATTTTAATGAAGCNGAGCATGCTTCAATGGTTNCAAAGCATCTAGGTACAAATCATTCTGANTTATATGTTAATGAAAGTGATGCNATAGATGTTATTCCAAATTTACCATATATATATGANGAGCCTTTTGCAGATTCTTCTCAAATTCCNACCTNNATAGTTTCAAGATTTGCAAAACAANATGTTTCTGTTGCTTTATCAGGTGATGGNGGNGATGAANTTTTNGGTGGATATAATCGNTATGTATATGCCGANAGNATGTTCAGCAGAATTCAAAAAATACCAGTATCNTTGANACGGATTATCTCTAAAGCNATTTTGAGTATTTCNGAGGAAAAACTGGAAAAAATACTNGGNGTTNTTACAAGTANAAGTTATGCAAATATTGGTGANAANCTATATAAAGCAGCTNNNATTCTTTCTGCNGAGTCAGTTCATGACTCACATTTCAAATTAGTTTCACAAATTCATAATCCTGAAAATTGGCTTCTAAATTCAAACGAATACAAAACAATATTTAATGATGATATTNCTAGATTTAAAGGACTTAACTCAGTTGAAAANATGATGGCCAATGATTTAGTCACATATCTTCCAACAGATATTTTAACAAAGGTAGANAGAGCAGCTATGGCAGTTTCNCTAGAAACAAGAATTCCATTCTTAGATCCNGATGTTATTAAGTTTTCTGCTTCTTTACCANTGGACTATAAAATCAAGAATGGNGTAACTAAATTGATATTGCGAGAAATATTANATAAATATGTTAAAAAAGATTTNATTGAAAGACCTAAAATGGGTTTNGCTGTNCCATTNGCAGATTGGTTAAGAGGACCTTTGCAAGATTGGGCAGAATCTCTNCTAGATGAANATCGTTTGAATNAAGAGGGATTTTTTAATGTCAAATTNGTTCGAAGAAAATGGCATGAGCATATAAGTAATAAAAGAAATTGGCATCATCAGCTTTGGAATGTTTTAATGTTTCAGTCTTGGCTAGAAAGGAATTAGTTTATTTATGAGGAAAACCTATGCAGTTAAGTGATATGCAAATAGCAGTAGTTGGTTTGGGATATGTTGGTTTGCCTTTGGCCGTAGAATTTGGTCGAAAACGTTCTGTAGTAGGCTTTGATATTAATGAATCAAGAATAAAAGAATTAGAGAATTACCAAGACAATACACTTGAAACAAATCAGAAAGAACTAAAAGATGCAATTTATTTATCTTACTCATCAAATCTCGAGGATATAAAAGATTGTAAAATTTATATAATTACTGTTCCCACTCCAATTGACAATCAGAAAAAACCTGACTTAAGCCCATTAAAAAATGCTAGCCAATCAATAGGATCTATACTTAAAAAAGGTGATATTGTTATATATGAATCAACTGTCTATCCAGGTGCTACTGAAGAAATTTGTGTTCCAATCTTAGAAGAACAATCTAGCTTATCTTTTAATAAGGATTTTTATTGTGGGTATTCGCCAGAACGCATCAATCCCGGTGATAAAGAACATCGTATAACAACTATAAAAAAGATAACTTCAGGATCTACTCCTGAAATAGCAGATCTAGTTGATAAGCTTTACAAAGAAATTATTTCTGCAGGAACCCATAAAGCGAGCAGCATAAAAGTTGCCGAGGCTGCTAAGGTAATAGAAAATACTCAAAGAGATGTAAATATAGCTCTTATTAACGAACTCTCAGTTATTTTTAATAAACTGGATATTGACACTGAGTCAGTTCTTGATGCAGCAAGCACGAAATGGAACTTTCTACCTTTCAAACCTGGGCTCGTTGGAGGTCATTGTATTGGAGTTGACCCATATTATCTTACTCATAAAGCATTAGAAGTTGGTCATAATCCAGAAATGATTCTTGCTGGAAGAAGAATTAATGACAATATGGGCCTATTTGTAGTTGGTGAAGTTTTAGATTTGATGCGTAAAAAAAATATAAATATTGAGAATGCAAATATTTTAATAATGGGATTAGCTTTTAAAGAAAATTGTCCAGATATTAGAAATACACGAGTTATTGATTTAGTTAAACAATTTAAAAGTCACAATTGCAATGTTGATGTTTATGACCCCTTGGTCAATAAAAAAGATGCCATTAAAGAATATGGTATTGAATTGATAGATAAACCAAAACAAGGTGAATATGATGCTATTTTATTAGCAGTTGCTCATGATGTATTTAGAAAGTTTTCGTTAAATGAAATAAATCTTCTTGGGAAGGCTAATCATGCGCTTTATGATATTAAATACTTATTTGAATTAAATGAAGTTGATGGAAGACTTTAAATGACTAAATACGATCAATTGCAAGAATATTTAATTAATAATCAAAGTAAATGGTTAGTAACAGGAGTAGCTGGATTTATAGGATCTAATTTACTAGAAAAACTTTTAATACTAAATCAAAAAGTAATAGGTTTAGATAACTTTGAGAATGGCTATCAAGATAATATCGATCATGCAATTGAAGATGCAAATAATATTGTTGGGAAAGATCTTAGTAATAACTTTAGGTTTATAAATGGCGATATAAAGAATTTTACCGATTGCAATAAAGCATGCGATGGAGTTGACTATGTTTTGCATCAAGCTGCAATTGGTTCAGTTCCAAGATCAATCGAAGACCCCATTAATACTAATAGTGCAAATATTGATGGTTTTTTGAATATGCTTCTAGCAGGTAGGGATGCAAATGTAAAACGCTTTGTTTATGCAGCATCAAGTTCTTCATATGGTGATAATACTGATCTTCCTAAAATTGAAAATATGGCTGGTAACCCTCTAAGTCCATATGCAGTGACAAAACTTGTTAATGAGCTTTATGCAGATGTTTTTGCAAAGAACTATAGCTTTAAAACAATTGGTTTAAGGTATTTTAATATTTTTGGTAAAAGGCAAGATCCTAATGGTGCTTATGCCGCAGTAATTCCAAAATGGGTAGATTCAATTCTAAACAAGAAAGATGTTTACATTAATGGTGATGGAAAAACTAGTAGAGATTTTTGTTATATCGACAATGCTGTTCAGATGAACCTGCTTGCAGCTACCACCCAAAATGAAGAAGCTTTAAATGAAGTTTATAATGTTGCTCTTAATGATAGAACTAGCCTCAATGAACTATATCAAATGATTGAAGAAAGATTAGTTCAAAGCATTCAGGGATTAGAAAAGAAAAAACCAATTTACAGAGAATTTAGATCTGGGGATGTCAGGCATTCTCAGGCAAGTATAGAAAAGGCACAGGAGCTTCTAGATTATCAACCGAAGTATAGGATATCTGAGGGTATGGATAAAGTAATAGATTGGTATGTCAATAATAATAAATCTAAACAACAGTGATGCATCCTTTGTCCCTACGATACAATATTGAATTAAAATTACTGACATATGAAAAATATAGATAAAAATACAGTAGATGGATTTGGAGATGAATGGTCAAGATTCGATCAGTCTTTCTTAGATGAAGAAGAGCAACAATTACTGTTTAGTGAATATTTCTCTGTTTTTCCATGGAAACAAATTTCTACTGAGTCTATAGGATTTGATTTAGGGTGCGGCACAGGTAGATGGGCTAAATTAGTTGCTCCAAAAGTCAAAAAACTTATATGCATTGATCCTAGCAGCGCTTTAGAGATTGCAAAAAGTAACTTGTCAAAATTTGATAATTGCGAATTTGAGAAAGCTACTGTTGATGAGATGTCAATTAAAGATAATAGTATGGATTTTGGTTATTCGCTTGGAGTTTTGCATCATGTACCAAATACTGCTTTAGGTATCAAACAATGTGTTCAGAAATTAAAAAGTGGCGCTCCTCTTTTGCTATATTTATATTATCGTTTTGACAATCGCCCCTGGTGGTTTAAATTAATTTGGCATATCACTGATTTATTAAGAAAAATAGTATCAAAAATGCCTTATCAGCTAAGATATATATCAAGTCAAATCATTGCTCTATT
>PAOP01000004.1 GCA_002708525.1 Candidatus Pelagibacter sp. | reverse complement strand
GATGTATTTCAAACAGGCTCTGGCACTAGTTCTAATATGAATGCCAATGAAGTAATAGCATCTTTAGCAACTAAGTATGCAAAGGTAAAAGTTGGTCCAAATGACGATGTAAATATGAGTCAAAGTAGTAATGATGTAATACCTACTGCAATAAAAATAAGTGCGCATATGGATTTAACAAAAAAATTATTTCCTAAACTTGATGAGCTTATTGAAACAATTGATAAAAAAGCTAAATCAGTGAAAGGAACTATTAAAACTGGCAGAACTCACTTAATGGATGCTATGCCTATTGATTTTGCTGAAGAATTGAAAGCATGGTCAAGCCAACTCCAAAACTCAAAAAACATGTTAATTATTCTCGAAAAGAAATTTCTTGAATTACCTCAGGGAGGAACTGCAGTTGGAAGCGGTATTAATGCTCACAAGCAATTTGCAAAATATTTTGCTCAAGAATTGACTAAGCTATATGGCAATAAATATATACCAAGTAAAAATTTTTATCATGAATTAAGTGCTCAGGATTGTTCTGTTCAATTATCTGGAGAACTTAAAAATCTTGCTGTGATACTTATGAAAATATCTAATGATCTAAGATGGATGAATAGTGGTCCATTAGCAGGCCTGTCCGAAATAGAACTAAAAGCACTTCAGCCTGGAAGCAGCATTATGCCAGGTAAGGTTAACCCAGTTATTCCTGAAGCGGTTGCAATGGCATCTGCAGATGTAATTGGAAATGATGTTACCATAACCGTTGCTGCTCAATCAGGTAGTTTTCAACTTAATGTAATGTTGCCTGTTATTGCTTATAACCTTCTTAAAAGTATTAATCTATTATCAGGCTCCATGGATGTGCTATCAAAAAAAGCTATCAGGACTTTTAAAGTAAATAATACAAACTTAGAAAAATCATTATCAAAAAATCCAATATTAGTTACTGCTTTAAATCCTATAATAGGTTATGAAAAAGCTGCAGCCATAGCTAAGAAAGCATACAAAGAAAATAGACCTATAATTGATGTAGCAGCTGAAGAAACTGATTTAACAAAAGCAAAACTTATAAAGTTGCTTGATCCTTCAAAGCTTTCTAAAGGCGGTATTTGATTGTCTAAAAAACTATCTCAAATTAATTGTGAAGCTTGCAGGGAAGGTGCGCCTGTTTTAAATGAAAAGGAGATTGATGATCTGCTTCCACAAATACCATCATGGAACGTTATTGAACAGGAGGGCATCAAAAGGTTGATATGTTCTTTTGCTTTTTTAAGTTATCAAGATTCCCTTAAATTTACTAATCAAGTGGCAAAACTTGCTGAAGAAGAAGATCATCATCCAGAAATTGTTTTAGAATGGGGGAGAGTAACTGTGACGTGGTGGTCACATAAAATTAAAGGTCTTCATAAGAATGACTTTATTTGTGCATATAAAACAGATTCACTATTTAAGAATCTTCAATAGTCTTGACAAAAATGGAACAAAACGAAAAGCCATATCAATTTTTAGCTTGGCTTGCTACTAGCATTCTTATAGTTGCAGCTGCATTAGCTAGCTTTGTGCCTGAGTTAGAGTACCATCACTGGGCTTTTATATCTGCTAATGCTTTATGGGTTTATGTCGGATGGCTATGGAGAGAGCAGTCACTCATAGTATTGAATGCAGGCCTAACAATAATTTATATTTTAGGTTTATTGTTTTAAGAGTTATTTTTAATAAAATTTAGAATTCATTATTTTTATATAAAACAGAAAGTCTATTAGGATTTATTTTTATTAGGCTAAAATTATTTTTGTAAAGCAAATTTGTTACCTCGCTATATGTCTCATGATTATCTTTACCTCTTTCTGGTCCGAGATCAGCGGAAATATATTCGATATTTTTTAAAATTTTGCTTGCTCCATCTAATCCTTCAGGTTCAGCTCCTTCTGCTTCAAGTTTTAATAGCTTAACATTCTTATTATCTGATAATAAATTATCCAACCTATCACACTTGATATTAATTTTTGAATCAAAAGTAGATGGAGTTATTAAAGAAGAATCTGCTCCGTCTGAGCTAATGTAAAATGTTTTTTCTGTCTTTTTATTCCATAGGCCAATATTAGAATGCGTATAGTCATGAGCATTGATTTCAAGGCAGGAATACTCTTCTGGTGAAGGCTCTATGCCTAAATAACTAACCTTAAAGTTTTTATGTTTAAAATATAACAACAAATCACCAACATTTGCTCCACAATCAACAATAAAGTCATTTTCCAAGAAATCTATTTCATCTAACATGTAAGCTTTACCAATTTCTTCTGCTCTTGCATCAAGTCCATTTTTATAGCTATGCACCCCTTGTTTTTTATTTTCAAAAACAAAAGAAATTTCAGTATTTTTAATAATGAATCTATTTTCTTTATTGTTGTATTTTATTCGATCATTAATTCCTTTAAACCAAAATATAAAGTTAAGGAATTTCACATATGAATCTTCTTGTTTTTTATGAAGATTATCAGTAAATAACTTTATCAAATTTTCAATATGCCAATTAATGTATTTTTTTAAGAGATTAATCAATATTATTTTTGAATTATATTAAAAGAATTTATTATATGATTATATGAAATAAATAGGTTATGTTATTNNNAATAAANGATTTAAATTTTTATAATAGTTCAGAAATATGAAGCATGTTATTTCACAAAGATTGGTAAGAAAAAATGGCTATAAGAGAATTCTTGATATTTTCATAGCCAGAGAACTAGCAAAAAGATCATNCAGATTTAATGAAAAAAGAGGAATGCCAATTGCTGTTTTTGGCAATGACTGGATTGGAATAAATATAACCTTAAAAGGACTATTTGAAGAGGAGCATCTTAAGGATCTAAATCATTTACTTATCAATCTTGATATTGATGTTAGTGATTCTACAGCTATTGATATTGGATCAAATATTGGTAATCACGCTATTGAATTTGCAAAATATTTTAAAAAAGTTATTTGCTATGAGCCTAACCCCAGAGCATATGATCTTTTGGCAACAAATACTAAGCATCTTAAAAATGTTGAAGTTTTTAATTGGGGTATTGGATCAAAAGAAGAGTTTCTTCAGCTTCAAGAAAATATCAATAATATTGGAGGCAGTAGCGCAAAATATCAAATAGATGAAAAAAACATTGTAAATATTGAAATTAAACCTTTAGATAATGATTTTGAATCATTAAAAAAAGTAATGTTATTGAAAATTGACGTTGAAGGCATGGAAATTGATGTTCTCAGAGGTGCTGAAAAAATCATTACTAAATTTTATCCTTTAATTTGCTTTGAGCAGCATAAAACTGATTTTTTAAACTGTTTTAATGAAACAGAAGTTATTGATTGGCTTCGTAAAAAGGACTATAAAATATATGCCATTTATGAACCAACAAGAAAAAATATAATAGTAAGGCGTTTAAAAAACATTATGCAAATGATCACTGGGTTTAAAGATTCTAGAGAAATTATTGAGTATAAAAAGCTACCTAGGGGTGATTATGATATGGTTTATGCAATTCATTCTTCTGTAAAGACTCCGTAAATGGATTTAGATAATTTTTCAAATAAAAAATATAAAATTAAAGAAGGCATCCCTAGATTTGTTGTAAATGAAAATTTTACATCCTCCTTTGGCCTTCAGTGGAATCAATTTCAAAAAACTCAACTAGATTCACATACTAATACAACTATGTCTGAAGATCGAATCAGAACTGCTCTTCCAATGCCATTGGAGTCAATCAAAGGATTAAAGATTATAGAAGCTGGCTCTGGAGCAGGAAGATTTACTGAAGTTTTATTGAAATATGGAGCAATTGTCTATTCTTTTGATTTAAGTAATGCAGTTTCTGCAAATTTTGCAAATAATATGCCTCATAAAAACTTAACTATTTTTCAAGGAGATATAGAAGATATACCTTTTAATGATAATTTTTTTGATATCTCAATATGTTTAGGAGTCATGCAACATACTCGAGATTTCTCTAAAAGTCTTCAAGAAATATCAAGAGTTACAAGAGCAGGGGGCATCATTTCCTTTGATCATTATAAAACACACATTGGACACTATACTTCTTTGTATTTAGTTTATTGGATGATAATTAAAAGAATACCAAAAAAATTACAATTAAGAGTAACAAACCTTCTTACAAAAATTTTTTTTCCAATTCATTGGGCTTTTAGAGAATACTCACTTATTCAATACCTCCTTAGAAGAATTAGTCCTATAAGCTTTTACTATGGTATGTTTGATCTTAATAAAGATCAGCACTATGAATTATCTAAACTTGATACCCATGATAAAAATACTGATCACTATAAAAGAATGGTTTCTGAAAAACAGCTCAATAAAATGATTAACAAGTTTTGCTTTAAAAAATTCAAGATCTTTAAAGGTGGAACTGGTTTGCAGTGCATCATTGAAAAATAAATATATTTTTTCAAATCCTATATTATCGGTTAATAATACCTATACATATTTGCAAATTACGTTATTAGCTCTCTAAGCAATTTTAAGTATTTTGACATAGACTCTTCTATATTAAATTCACGAAGATGCTCAATTTTTTTTCTTTTAGTTTTTTTTATTCTTGAAAAGTGATTAATTGCATCAATTAGTTGATTTTCATTATTCACTTCAACCAGCCTGCAATGATCAACACCATTAAGTAATTCACTTGGCCCATGCTTGCAATTCGAAGATACTATCGCAATATCAGTAGAAACAGCCTCAACTAAAATGCTAGGCATTCCCTCATAATAAGAATTAAGAACAAATATGTCTGCGTTACTTAAATAAGAGTAATAATCATCCCTAAAATTAATAATCTCAACGTAATCATTAATCGAATAATTATTAAGATATTTTCTAATCTTTATTTCCTCATCACCCTCTCCAATAATTAATAACCTAAGACTACTATTTAGCATAAAAGCTTTTCTAAAAGCACATACCAACTCATAAATCCCTTTTTCTGGTGAAAGTCTTCCAATTGAAGAAATCAAGCATATTTCTTTTGAAATAAACCAAGGATGATTTGGTGCCTCACAATTATCCTTATGTTTTTCTGAGAGTATGCCATTATAAATCACCTCAATTTTAGACTCTTCAATATCCAAAGATGCCAGCAGGCTATTTTTTACGCCTTTGGATACAGCTACTATTCTGTCAGACTTGCGATATAAAAATTGTGATAGCTTTCTAAGTTTAAATTCATCGAAATAATTTTTTGATGCCTTACAAACAGAATCAAAATCTGATCTTGCGCCAATAATAATTTTGGGTTTATGTGAAGAAAAAATTCTAGCAATCAATGCAATGTTTGCAACCATGAAAGTCGGAGTATGGATAACCTTCGGCCTTGATTTATTGAAATAATAAATAAATTGGAATAATAATTGCCATAAACTTGATGCATTTAGTTTGACAATGTTTATGCTTGAATCTAAATTTTTTCTTAATTCTCCGCCCTCAGTCCAATATACCAATTCTGGTATAAATTCAGTATTTTTGAGAAAATTAGCTTTTCTAATAAAAGATGATTCTGTTCCACCCACTTCGAAGCTTGGAATGATCAATGAAACTTTTGTCATACGTCAATTACACTATTAAATTGTTTATATATTATTTCAAGCTTGAATTCTTTTTCTACCATTTTTCTTGAGCATTCACCCATTTCTGATATTTGTTTTTTATTTTGAATAATTTTTTGCATCGATTGAGCTAAGCTTTTTGAGGAACGTGGTTCGCAAAGGTATCCATTTTTATTATCTATTATGCATGAGTTACAACCTGGAACATCTGAGCAGATTAAGGCCCTTCCACTGGCCATTGCCTCGATAGCTGCCAATGGCATTCCTTCTCCGAATGAGGGCAAAACAAAAACATGATAGTCATAAAGATTTTCCAAAAAAGTTTTTTGATTCCACGCCCCAAGATATTTTATCGATTCAGATTCTACTATAGTTTTATATAAAGAATCTTCTATTGATAGGGGATGATTTTTTAAATATTCTCCAGCTATGAAAAAATCTGCATTTAAATTAGCATTTTTTATTTTTATGGCAGCATCATAAAAGTAGCTTACTCCTTTAGAATAAAATAGGTTACCTGCAAATAGAAACTTGATATTTTCAGTTTTACAAATAGGCCTATATGATATTTTACTCAAATCTACTCCGTTCCCTTTTATCAAATAAAAATCATTATTAACNCCAANCATTTTCTCAAACAGCNTTTTATCTTCGTTATTTTGNAATATNAATTTNTTATTNAATGATTTAAAGTANGTAAAAATTTTTGTTGNGATTAGGCNNAATAANTTATTNTCTCTNAGCACATTCGCACCAGANATNATGAAATATTTTTTATTTTTNAAATGTTTNGTTGCAATNGCNCCAATNATTGANGANTCAAGTGTNATAAAAAANATNTTATCNACTTGATAATNTTTTAATANTGAAACTAGACGAAATNCATATCTTATNACACTNAGNAAATTNTTTAATTTATTTTCACTNACNCTAGATTTAAGNTGAACAAATTTNATAAANTCATANTTNANNAGCTTAGNTCTCNNNTGATTCTTTAATATCGCTNATGACAATAATTTGAAATTTTTCTGATAATTTTTTTGCAAGAGCNGCTCTATGNGAAAAGAAAAANTCTATATCAGAAACNACAAAGCACAATGATGGCTTATCTTTAATTGACATATGCCTCACACCAAACTAAAAATAAGGCTATTGCAAATAATGACTCTCCTATATTGTCACCATTAGCCTGTTGTGAAAGAAGTTGGTTGCAATATTTTTTATCTAAAAAATAATTTTGGTCTGAATTTATTTTGTCTTCAAGAAAGTCATGCCACCTCCCACATCGAAATAATTCATTTACAGGGAATCCAAATCCTTGTTTTCTCTTATAATCAAATTTTTTAGGTAATATTTTCTTTGCAAGCATTTTTGGTAAGATTTTTCTTTGATTTTTGTATACTTTTAAATAACTAGGAACCTCATGAAATGCAAATTTAGTTATCTCACTATCTAGAAATGGTGACCTTATTTCAAGCGAACATGCCATACTAGCACGATCAACTTTAACTAAAATATCTTCAGATAAATAGTTGTTGTAATCTTCAAAAGTCACAGATCTAACAAGATCTGTTGAAATAATTTTCTTTTCTAAAATAGTTTTTTTTAACAGAGCATTGTCTTTAAATAATTTATCTCTTTTTTTATAATCAAATAAATTAGCATTATTAAATTCAAGTTTATCTAATCTTTTTCCAAATAATTCTAATGTTTTACGACCTCTAATATTTTTTGGCAGTAAACTTAATGCTGATTTAATTATCGAATCTCTAAGAGGATAAGGAATAAATTTTTGAATTTTCGACAAAAAATTATATCGATTATAATGACTATAACCTCCAAATAATTCATCAGCACCATCTCCTCCAAGGGCAACTTTGCAGTGTTTTCTTATTTCTTTAGATAAAAGATAAGTTGGTATCATAGATGAATCAACCATTGGCTCATCGTAGTGTTTTACAAGTTTATATAATATTTCTGGTTCTACCTCATCCGCATTTAATTCAACATGATTTGTATTAAAGTGTTTTGCTATCAGCTGAGCATGTTTTGATTCATCATATTTCTGTAAATCAGGGAATGTAACTGTAAAAGTATTTAATTGATTAAAATATTTAGATGCAGTTGCAACAATTAGACTTGAGTCAACTCCGCCGCTTAACATCATTCCAACCGGAACATCTGCAATAAGTTGTTTCTTAACGGCATTGCCAAGAAGCAATTCTAATTTATCAATGTAATAGTTATTTTGTTTTTTAATGTTTTTAAGAGGCTTAATTATTTGTTCTTCAAGGTCCCAATATCTTTTAATATCCAATTTCAAAGTATTGATATTTAGCATAGCTTGATGTCCAGGTTTAAGTTTTTTAATGCCATCAATCATAGATATATCTTTTGAGGTGAAGCCATTCTCAAAAAAATGATTTAACCCATCTATGGATAAATCTCTTTTTCCTGAGTCTTTATGTATAGGTTTAATTTCCGAACAAATATAAAAACTTTTTTTATTGTGTAAATAAAAAAGCGGCTTCTCACCAGCTCTGTCCCTTGCAAAAAAAATGTTATTTTTTATAGGATCATGGATGACAAAACTAAACATTCCTTCAAGCCGTTCAAGTAAATCTTCTTTCCAAAAATCATATGCTTTCAATAAAACCTCAGTATCTGAAGTTGTTTTAAAAGTATATTTTTTTTCTATTAAAAATTTTCTTACTTCATTATGATTATAAATTTCACCATTAAAGATAATTATCCTTTGTGATTCTTCATCAATCATAGGTTGATCAGCCTCACTTCTCAGATCAAGTATTGAAAGTCTGTTAAATCCCATAAAAACACTTCGCTGATCATTTAAAAAGTATTTTTGAGAGTCTGGTCCTCGATGAGATATTAAATCAAGTGATTTTTTTGATTCATCAAGATTTATCTGGTCTGAAGAAACAATGCAGTAATATCCACACATTTTATTTAGTTAATTTTATTAAATTAATAAATTTTGANAATTGACTNNTNTATAATTAGGTTTATGAATATTAATTAATACGTTTTCATAATTTGTATGTAATNTTATCACGTATAAAATTTAAGTTTCGGTTTCATATTTNCTTAAAGATACTCAAAACTTACTACATCACGTGCTTTTTCATATTCTTTGTGAGTTTTTATAACTTTAAATCTAAAATGATCCGACATTGCATAAAGATATCCAATTGGAAATAGCAATATAAGAGATAACTTTGTTAGGAAATTAAATTTTTTATTAAATATTTCATTAACAATTTCACCATGGATAGAAAAACGTATGAATGTTAAAAAATATTTATATTTGTCTATTATTTTAAAAGAAAATTTAATTTTNTTATATGAAAATAAAATGTTGTANGCTTTACCTCTGGAATAACTAATAGTGTTTGAAAAAGAAATATTTTCATTGGACATATATTCAGTATTTTGNAGAAACTCATTAATTAGNACAAATTTTTTATTTTCTAAAAGTAACCAGTAATATCCTTCAGGAATCAAAAAATCACATTCGAAATATTTATTTTTTTTTAAATAATCTGATCGAGTCATCATAACGAGATCTTGTTTAGGTTTTTCTTTATAAAAAAGATCTATTAATTTAATAGGGTTAGGAATGTTATCTCTNAAATATTCTTTNTTTAAAAGATTATTCTTTTGTAAAGCAAAACAACCTATAGTATTTTCTTTTGGAAATTTTTTAGTTGATTCATAAAATTTAAATAGAGCATCGGGTTCAAGCCANTCATCTGAGTCGCAAAAAATAATATATTTTCCTTCAGACCATTCAATCATTTTATTATCAATTGTAGTTTTCCCAATCCTTACAGAAGCAGATACTATCTTGATATCAAAAGGNGCATTTTTTTTTAATTTNTTCAAAACTTCTATGGTTGAATCAGTNGAGCCATCATCTCCTACAATCCATTCAAAATCATCAAAGTTTTGNTTTAACAAACTTAAATAGACTCTTTCTATATAATCAGCACGATTCATAGTAGAAGTAAGGACAGAAATAGATTTCATTTAAGTAAGATTGCGAAATTTTATATTAACCATAATTAATCAATTTACTTGATAATACAATGCAAGTCATCAATGAGAACNATAATTACTTATAAAAAATCTCTAAAAAGTATAATAAGCTATATGATAAACATATCATTTATAATAATTTCTATGTGGTGGAGTTCAATTTATGGTTAAATCAGTATCATTAATCATACCATTTAAGTCAGATCATTCAGAAAAGGAAAAACTTTTTACTTTATTAAGAGGAATATCAAATTGGAAGACAGCTCCAAATGAGATAATAATCATTAATACTGACCANAAGCAGTTATCTTTTCCAAGTGATATTGAATTATTTGCTAAACAACACAATATTAATTTTTNTATTTTCCATCACGAAAGACTTTATCCCGGGCACGCACGTAACATTGGAATCTGTAATGCCTCTAATTCATTATTAGCATTTTTAGACACATCTACCCATCCTTCTAATGACTGGCTATCAAATGGACTTCATATTATTAATAATAATAATTATGAGGGTATTTGGGGCAAAACCTATTACCAGGCAGAAAAATTTTTACCAAAAATATTTAGAGCATCTACTTATGGAGAAAAGCCTATTAAGACTCTCCCTGGNAGCATTCTTCATAAAAATATCTTTAGTAAATGTGGATTATTTGTAGAATCTACAAGAGCTGGAGAAGATGGAGATTTTATGAGTAGGGTGAAGCTTCACAATGTAAATATATGTGAATCTGAAAGTTTTTTAAGTTATGACAAGCTTGATAAGATAAGTTTTAAAGAAATAATTAAGAAATGGTATAGAAACCATTCCCATGCTGCAAGCATGCCATATTTAAGAGCGCATAAAGATACGTATTTTTATGGCATTTCTTTTTTAGCAATAATTATTGCTTTTAACTGGAACAGAGTCTTTGATCCTACTGGAATTGAAAATGATTTTTTCATACCCAATATAACAAAAATAAGCGTACTTATTNTATTTTTAGCTTATCTTTNCCTAAGAGGTGTAATTCTTCCAATGAGAAAAGGCACATCCTTAAAATTTATCTTCCCTTTAAATTTTATTTTAATAAGCTTAATGTCATTCCTTCTTGATTTAACAAAAACCATAGCCTATGGTTATTCTAAATTTTTCAGAACTTAAATATCTTTTTCAATCTAATATTATAAATTTTGTCAAAAAAATTATAAATAAGAACCAGGCACCAAAGCTTATATCTGATTTTTTTCCTGTTGCAAACTTTAAAACCACATATGAAATAAAGCCTAATGCAATTCCATTAGCAATGGAAAAGGTTAAAGGTATCATAATTATCATAATTAAAGCAGGCAATAGTTCAGTATTATCTGACCAATCAAGCTTTTCCATACCACCAAGCATTAAAATAGCTACATAAACCAGAGCACCGGCTGTTGCATAACTGGGAACCATAGACGCAATAGGGGAGAAGAAGATAGCTATCAAGAAAAAAATTCCTACCACTACTGCTGTTAAACCCGTTCTTCCACCTGCCTCCACTCCAGCAGAGCTTTCGACATAGCTTGTTACAGGAGAGCATCCAAAAAATGATCCTGCAACGCTGGCAGTGCTATCGGCTTTCAGGGCCCTATCAAGATTTTTAATTCTTCCTGAATCGTCTATAAGATTTGCTCGCGAAGCAACACCTAACAAGGTTCCTGCCGTATCAAATAAATTAACAAACAGAAAAGAAATAATAACGCTAATCATAGAAACGTCTAAAGCTCCTAAAATATCTAACTTCATTAACGTTGGTCTGATATTTGGAGGAGCAGAAACAAAACCATTAAATTGAATTAAACCAATCAATAGTCCTGAAATAGTGACTGTTAAAACTCCTATAATTATTGCACCAGTAATTTTCCTTATTGCTAATATTAAAATCAACAGAAAACCAATAGCAGAAAGAAAAGTTTCAATATTTTTAAAGTCACCTAAGCTTAAAAAAGTTGATTCGTTTTGAATAATAATTCCACCTGTCTTTAAGCCAATGAATCCAACAAATAAACCAACCCCAGCTCCCATTGCAATTCTTAGATTCATAGGAATGCTGTTAAGCATCCATTGTCTTAGAGGAGTAACACTGATTATTATAAATAAAATCCCAGCTAGAAAAACTGCTCCCAGAGCTACTTCCCATGAATAACCCATTTCACCAACTACTGTATAAGTGAAGAATGCATTAAGTCCCATACCAGGAGCTAATCCAACAGGCCAATTTGAATAAAACCCCATTGCAAAGCATGCTATTGCAGCAGCAATACAAGTTCCAACAAAACTTGCACCTAAATCCATCCCACTTGCTGCCATCATTTGTGGATTTACAAATATGATATAAGCCATAGTAATAAATGTTGTAAAACCTGCTAAAAATTCTTTTTTAATAGTGGTATGATTGTCTTGAAGTTTAAAAATCTGTTCTAAAGTTTCTTTCATAAATTTTTGAATTTTAAGTTTTTACAAGAATTTAAAGTATACAATTAATTAATCGTTTTAGAGTTACTAATTGTTATTATATATTCAAATTTTAGATAGAATTTTTGGCATAAAGATTGCATTAAATAATTAATAGCTATATGGGGAATTAAATATGAAATTAAGACTAAGCATTTTAAAATTGTCATCGTTATCATTTTTATTTTTATTTAATATAAATTCATTATCTCAAGAAGAACAATTTATAG
>PAOP01000003.1 GCA_002708525.1 Candidatus Pelagibacter sp. | reverse complement strand
GATGGCCTTTAATTTAAATATCTTGTTGTTAAAGGGTTACATTCCCATGCCGCCCATGCCGCCCATGCCGCCCATTCCTCCTGGAGGCATTCCACCGCCAGCAGCATCTTTTTCTTCAGGTTTGTCTGCTATCATCGCTTCAGTAGTTACTAAAAGACCTGATATGGAAGCAGCGTCTTGTAATGCAGTTCTTACCACTTTTACAGGATCAATAATCCCTTCTTTAAACATGTCAACATACTGTTCTGATTGTGCATCGTAACCGTTAGAAGGTTTATTCGTTTCTAACAATTTACCAACAACAACAGATCCATCTACACCAGCATTTGTTGTAATTTGTCTTATTGGAGCTTGAAGCGCGCTTTTCACAATTTCGACACCTGCCTTTTGGTCATCACCCTTAACTCTCAAACTATCAAGATCCTTTGATGCATAAAGCAAGGCACAACCACCGCCAACAACTATTCCTTCTTCAACAGCCGCTCTAGTTGCGTTTAAAGCATCCTCAACCCTATCTTTTCTCTCTTTAACTTCAACTTCAGTAGCACCTCCTACTTTGATTACTGCTACACCGCCAGCTAATTTAGCAAGTCTCTCTTGGAGTTTCTCTCGATCATAATCAGATGTTGTTTCTTCCACCTGTTGTTTAATTTGAGCACATCTTGCTTCTATGTCAGATTTTTTTCCTGCACCACTTACAATCGTACTATTTTCTTTATCTACTTTTACTCTTTTTGCAGATCCTAAATCTGTAAGTTTTACATTTTCTAATTTTATACCAAGGTCTTCAGAGATAACTTGCCCACCTGTAAGTATTGCAATATCTTCTAACATTGATTTTCTTCTATCACCAAAACCAGGAGCTTTAACAGCAACAACTTTTAGACCACCTCTTAATTTGTTAACTACTAAAGTTGCTAAAGCTTCTCCTTCAACATCTTCAGAAATTATCATTAATGGTCTTCCAGCTTGAACTACTGCTTCTAATAAAGGTACCATTGGTTGTAAATTAGTTAATTTTTTCTCGTGTAATAGAATTAGTGGGTTTTCAAGCTCAGTTGTCATTTTATCACCATTTGTTATGAAGTATGGTGAAAGATATCCTCTATCGAACTGCATACCTTCAACAACATCTAATTCTGTTTCTATACCTTTGGCCTCTTCAACCGTTATAACTCCTTCGTTACCTACTTTTTGCATAGCTTTAGAAATCATATTACCTATCTCTTTATCACCATTTGCAGAAATAGTTCCAACTTGTGCAATTTCATCACTGTCTTTAACTTTNTTTGCAGAAGAAATTAANTTCTCTTTTACNGTTTCAACAGCTGCTTCAATTCCTCTCTTCACATCCATTGGGTTCATTCCAGCTGTAACGTACTTACAACCTTCTTTTACTATTGCTTGAGCAAGTATTGTTGCAGTAGTAGTACCATCTCCAGCTTCATCATTTGTTTTACTAGCAACTTCCTTAACCATTTGTGCACCCATGTTCTCGAATTTATCTTCAAGATCAATTTCTTTTGCAACTGAAACACCATCTTTNGTAGTTCTNGGAGCACCGAAAGATTTGTCAATAACAACATTTCTTCCTTTTGGACCAAGAGTAACCTTTACAGTATTTGCAAGTATATCAACTCCTTTAAGCATTGATGCTCTAGCATCAGAGTCGAATTTAACTATTTTAGCCATTGTAAAATCTCCTTTTTATTAATTATTTTCCAGTAGAGATACCCATAATGTCAGACTCTTTCATTATGCTGTATTCTTTACCATCAATTTTTACTTCTGTTCCAGACCACTTTCCAAAAAGNACTTTGTCTCCNACTTTAACATCCATTGGAATTGTTTTTCCATCTTCAGTTTTTGCTCCACCACCTACAGCAACTACTTTNCCTTCTTGAGGTTTTTCTTGAGCTGAGTCTGGGATTATAATACCACCAGCGGTTTTTTCGCTGCTATCTAATACTTCAATCAAAACTCTATCGTGTAACGGTTTAAATTTCATATAAAAACTCCTTTAAATTAGCATTCATATAGAGACCAGATATAGGTATTTCAAGACGTCGCAGAAAATAATACTTTGTAAAAAACCAAGGAATAATTGAGATTTTTAAGCTATACCATCAATATGGTTAAAAACTTAGATCAAAATGGCCTAAAATCAATAATTGATCAATATGATTTATTTTTTATTGATATTTGGGGGGTCATACACAATGGTATCAAATTGAATATGGGATCTATCGAGGTTTTAGATCAAATTACAAAANATGATAAAGAGTTTGTGCTTCTGACAAATGCCCCAAGACCTAACNAAACTGTNAAAAGTTTTTTATTAAAAATGGGCTTAAAAAAGTATCTTGATAACGTTTACACTTCAGGAGAGGCAGCATTAAATTATTTATTGAATGATTTTATTGATAAAAAATTTTTCCATATTGGTCCGCCAAGAGATTTTGATTTATTTATCAAATTAAATGACCAAAAAGTTTCAAACATTGANGAAGCAGATTATATATTGTGTACTGGTTTATTTGAGAATTATGAAAATAATCTAAGTTACTACGAAACGATAATGAAAAATAACACTCAAAAAAAAATGATTTGTACTAATCCTGATTTAGTAGTTGACAGAGGTCAGAAACGTGAATTTTGTGCTGGAGCTGTAGCAAATATATTTCAAAAAATGAATGGCGAGGTCATTTTTTTTGGAAAACCTTATGCTCCAGTTTATAGTCTTTCAATAAATATAGGTTCAAAAAAAGTTCTTTGTATTGGAGATAACTTAAATACAGANATTAAAGGTGCAAATAAACAAGGATTTGACTCATTATTAATAACCAGTGGAATCCATAGAAAAGAAATCNTTGATCAAGANNTAATTNCTCTATCAAATAAGTATAAAGTTGAAATTAATTATTCACAAACTAATTTGCAATGGTAAATAAAGTAAAAATTTATAAAAATTTTAATATTTCATTAATTCATAAAAATTCTATAATTTTAATAGGTAACTTCGATGGACTTCATTTAGGTCACCAAAAATTATTTAAGCAAGCACTAAATTTAAAAAAGAAGCTCAATTTAAAAATTGGGGTTGTTACTTTTGATCCTTTACCTAAAATGTACTTTAACAAAGAAATTTATAATTATAGAATTTCAAATTTTGAACAAAAAATAGAATATTTTTCAAAATTTAAAGTTGATTTTTTGATAAACAAAAAATTTGATAAAACTTTCTCAAAAATAACATCTAATAAGTTTATAAAAAATATTTTATATAAAAAACTAAATTCATCTTATATTTTTGTAAGCAACAATTTTAGGTTTGGCTATAAGAGAGAAGGTGATGTTGAGCTATTAAAAAAAAATCAAAAAAAATATAATTATAAGCTTGTAAATCCAAAGCCTTTTCTAAAAAATAAAAAAATTATTTCATCAACCTTTATTAGAAAACTACTTGAAAANGGAGATCTTAAAAAAGCTAATCATTTATTATCAAGAAAATGGTGCATTGAAGGAAAAGTTCAAAAAGGAAGAATGCTTGGAAAAACAATTGGTTTTCCGACATGTAATATTGATATTGGTAATTATGCAATAGCAAAACCTGGCGTTTATTCAGTTGAAGTAAAATATAAAAAAAAAGATATAAAAGGTATTGCAAACCTAGGATATAGGCCTACTTTTAATCAAAACAAAATTTTATTAGAAGTAAATTTGTTTAATTTTTCTGGAAATCTTTATAATAAAAAACTATCAGTAAACTTTATAAAATTTATAAGAGGGGAAAAAAAATTTAGATCTATTNAGCAGCTTAAAAAACAAATAATAAAAGATATCAAAATAGCTAAAAAATCTTAAAATGAGTAAAGAACATTTAAATCTTCCTAAGACAGCTTTTTCTATGAAAGCAAATTTGCCTGTAAAAGAGCCTGGTATAATCGAACATTGGCAAAAGATAAATTTATACAATAAGATTAGAAGCAAGAGCAANGGTCAGGAAAAGTTTGTCTTACATGANGGCCCTCCATATGCAAATGGNAACATACATATGGGAACAGCTCTAAATAAAATTTTAAAAGATATTATTGTAAAATTTCACCAAATGGATGGAAAAGANTCTGTATATGTACCTGGCTGGGATTGTCATGGTTTGCCTATCGAATGGAAAATTGAAGAACAATATAAAAAGAAGAAAAAAAACAAAAACGATGTTCCAGTAATTGAATTCAGAAAAGAATGTAGAGAATTTGCAAACAAATGGATAGATATCCATAAAGATCAATTTCAAAGATTGGGAGTTATAGGAGATTGGGAAAATTATTATTCTACAATGAGTTACGATGCTGAAGCACAAATTGTAAGAGAGCTAGGTAAATTTTTAAAAGAAGGAAGTTTGTATAGAGGTTACAAACCAGTTTTGTGGTCAACTGTTGAAAAAACTGCTTTAGCTGATGCTGAAGTTGAATACATGGATCATGTCTCAGATACAATTTATACTGCTTTTCCAGTTAAATCATCTAGTATTAAAGAGTTAGAAAACTCAAATATTATTATTTGGACCACAACCCCATGGACAATACCAGCAAATCGTGCATTAGCTTATAATCAAAGTTTAGATTATCTTTTAATTGAACTTGAGGAAAATTTTAATTTAAATAAAAATAAAATTGTAGTTGCAAAAGATTTATTGGAGTCATTTAAAAAAGATACAGGTGTTAATAGATTAAAAATTTTAAAAGAGTTTAAGGGTAAAGACTTAGTTGGAACCATTTGTAATCATCCATTTCATAAACTTGGTTATGAGTACGATGTTCCAATGTTAGATGCTAGGTTTGTGACAACAGAACAAGGAACCGGAATAGTTCATTGTGCCCCAAGTCATGGACCAGATGATTTTAATTTATGTATTAATAACAATATTAAAGCAGTTGAAACAGTCGATGATGACGGCAAGTACACTAAACATATTCCTATATTTGAGGGTACGCATATTTTTAAGGCAAACCAAATAATCATAGATAAACTTAAGGATTCCAAAAACCTTATTGCTAATGGCAAGTTAAGCCACTCATACCCTCATTCTTGGAGATCTAAAGCTCCTTTAGTTCATAGAGCAACTCCACAGTGGTTTATATCGATGGAAAGTCATGAACTAAGATCAAAAGCTCTCAAAGCTATTGAGGATACCACTTTTTATCCAAGTAAAGGTAAAGAGAGGATAAAATCAATGATAGAAACTAGACCAGATTGGTGTGTTTCTAGACAAAGAGTGTGGGGAGTACCCCTTCCAATATTTATAAATAAAAAAAATAGAGAAGTATTAGTTGATGAAGATATTTTTGAAAATATAGCAAAAATTTACGAAAAAGAGGGATCAGATTGCTGGTTTTCAGAGGATTACCAAAAATTCCTTGGTGAAAAATACAATGCCGAGGATTTTGAAAAGCTAAGTGATATCGTCGAGGTGTGGTTTGACAGTGGATCCACTCACTCATTTGTTCTTGAAAAAAGAGAGGATTTGCAATGGCCTGCATCAATGTATCTAGAAGGCTCTGACCAGCATAGGGGCTGGTTTCATTCTTCACTTTTAGAATCCTGTGGAACAAGAGGTAGGGCACCATTTGAAAATATTTTATCTCATGGATTTGTCGTTGATGGCAAAGGTCTAAAAATGTCAAAATCATTAGGAAATGTGATTGCTCCAGAAGATATTTTAAAAAAATATGGTGCAGATATTTTGAGAATTTGGGTTGCAGCTTCAAATTATGCAGAAGACTTGAGAATTGATCATGCAATTCTAGAGCAACATGCTGAAGCTTATAGGAAAATTAGAAATACATTTAGATTTTTATTGGGAAATATTAATGACGATTTTAAAAATTTAGATTTTAAAAATTTAGATATATCAAATTTTCCAGAACTAGAAAAATATATTCTTCATAGGTTATATGTAATTAATAAAAATTTCCATGANAATTTTAAAAAATATAATTTTCATAATTTGTACAAAGAACTTTTAAACTTTTGTACTGTGGAACTATCGTCATTTTATTTTGATATAAGAAAAGATCTTCTTTACTGCGATCCTAAGAATTCTAAAAAAAGAATATATTGCATAACAGTTTTAAATATTATTTTAGATTGTTTGCTTAAATGGTTTGCTCCAATTCTCTCATTTACAACAGAAGAAATATTTAGAATGATTAATAAAGATGATCAATCAAGCATTCATTTAAAAAATTTTGTTTCTATACCAAATAATTGGATGAATAATGATTTGGATTTAAAATGGAACAAAATTAAAAGTATTAGAGAAATTGCAAATATAAGTATTGAAAGTAAGAGAGCTGAAAAAATAATTGGGTCAAGTTTAGAATCTGAAATAGTAATTAATTTAAAAAATGAAGATTATAATTTAGTAAAAGAATTAGATTTTTCAGAAATTTGCATTACATCGGCTGCCTTATTAAAAAGAAATAATGATAATGAAGCAGAAATTGAAGTTTCAACAATTAAGGCGGAAGGAAAAAAATGTCCTGTATGTTGGAAAATAAGAAGAAATAGCTGTGAAAGACATGGTCATTTAAATATTTCATGAAAAATAAAATCATAAAGTGTCTTATAATTTTCACTTTAATTTTTATATTAGATAGAGTTTCTAAATTTCTGATATTAAACTATGTAAGCACCTATGGCGAGATTGACATTCATGTAAACAATTTCTTAAATTTATATTTAGTCTGGAATACAGGTATAGGATTTGGCTTATTTTCCTCAAATAGCATTCTGGTCTATAATTTGATTACAGCNTTAATTTTCATAATAAATTGTGTCATTATTTATATTATTTACTCAGAAAAAAACGTAAAATCTTACCTTTTTGCTTTAATTTTAGGAGGTTCAGTAGGCAATATGTTTGACCGCTTATACTACAGTGCCGTACCTGATTTTATTGATCTTAATTTTAAAGGTTATCATTGGTTTATTTTTAATGTTGCAGATATATTTATAACATTAGGTATTATTTGTCTTATTCTTGCTGAATTGATAAATTATAAAAAGACATGAAAAGAATTCTAAATTTAAAAGTATTATATTTATTTACTATAATTATTTTGCTGTGTGGTTGTCAATCAGTTGTAGAAAATCTGTCAGAAAAGAAAAGATCAGATCAGGGGGATGAATTCTTAGTAAAAAAAAAAAATTCTTTAGAAATGCCTCCTGATTTTAATGAACTCCCCAAACCAATTAAAGAAGAAGAAGAAATATCAAGCTCNGATACAAATGATGAAATTAAGGTTTTATTAGAAGTTAGCAATGAAGAAATAGTTGAAGATGGAGAAGCTACTGATTTAGAGATTTTAATTATAAAAAAGATTCAATAAATAATGTTATCAAAAAATTTAAAATTTAAAAATTTTAAAAAAATACGTAGTAAATTTAAAAAAGAAAAATTAATTAAAATTTTAAAAAATAAAAAAATAATAAATTCTTATCCTTTTTTAAAATCCCTATTNTCAAATTATAAATATTCTTATTCTGTTGAATTTTTAAAAAGATATAAAAAATATAATGAAATTAATATTATTGGTATGGGTGGATCAATTTTGGGAACAGAGGCTATTTTTGATTTTTGTGAAAAAAAGAATAAAAAAAAAATCAATTTTTTTAATAATTTGAAAATAAAAAGTTTGGCAAAATATAAAAATAAAAGCTTAAATNTTATTATTTCTAAATCTGGTAATACNCTAGAGACTATTGTAAATTCAAACTTGCTTTTAAATAAAAACAAAAACCTTATCATTACAGAAAAGAAAAACAGTTTTCTCACACAACTTGCATCAAAACTTAAGTCAGAAGTTATAGAACATAAAAATTTTATAGGAGGAAGATATTCAGTTTTATCAGAGGTTGGAATGCTGCCAGCTGAATTAATGGGATTAAGAGAAAAAAAATTTAAAAGATTTAATTACCTTATATCAAATAAAAATTATGTTAATAATTTGATAGATAATGTTTACTCAATTTATTTTTTTTACAAATTAGGAAAAAAAAATTCTGTTATGTTAAATTATGACGAACAATCTAAAAATCTATTGAAATGGTACCAACAACTTACTGCTGAAAGTTTAGGAAAAANNGGTAAAGGCATTTTTCCCATAATCTGTACAATGCCAAAAGATAATCATAGCTTAACTCAATTATTTTTAGATGGTCCAAAAAATTGCTTTTTCACTTTTTTTGGAGCAAAAAAAAAATTCAAACAACAATTAAATAAAAAATATTTATTTGGAAGATTTAATTCACTTAAAAATAAGAGTATTATTCAAATTCTAAATTCTCAAAGACTAGCAACTGAAAATNTATTTAGACAAAAAAAGATACCTTTTAGGTCATTCGAAATAAATAATAGAAATGAGGAAGCAATAGGCGAACTGTTCACTTTTTTTATGTTGGAGACAATTTTATTAGGAAAATTGTTTAAAATAAATACTTTCGATCAACCTGCTGTCGAAGCAATAAAGTTTGAAACTTCAAAAATTTTAACCTGACAATTTTCCAAAAATTATTTTAGATAGNCCATAATTTTTCTCTTTAAGCACAACAAAATTTTCAGTCAACTTTTCNTTAGTTTTTATATTTCTATGAAGAATAACAATTGATTTTATATTTAATATATTAGAATTTTTTAAGATATCTAAAAGTTCATTTATTCTTGTATCTTTGTATGGAGGATCTAAAAATATAATATCAATTTTTTCGTTATTTATATCGCTTGTTTTAAATTTATAAGAATTTTTTTTAATTATTTTGAAATTGTTATTAACATTAAAATTATTTAAATTTTTTTCTAAAATTTTAATCGAATTAATATAATTTTCAAAAAAAAAAACTTTCCGAGAACCTCTTGATAAACATTCAATTCCAAAAGATCCAGTACCAGAGAAAAAATCTATTACATTTGAGTCATTTAGTTTTACATTTTGAATATTCGAATGTTCAATAATATTAAAAATAGATTCTCTGACCATATCTTTTAAAGGCCGCGTTGATTTATCTGTNGGATCTAAAATTTTTTTCCCTCTAAAATTACCTCCTATTATTCTCATAAATCAATTACTTTATATCCAATATCAGATCTGAAAAAACCATCTTTCCATTNAAGCTTATAGATTAAATTTANAAGTTCTTTCCTAGATGTTCCATATTCATCGGATATATTTACAAAATTAAGAACTCTTCCACCCATTGCATAAATTTTACAATTTTTCATAATTGTTCCAGCATGATAAATAAAGCTATTTTCATTAATTTTTAAATCTAGAAGATNTTGTATTTCTAAATTTTTTNCATAATTTTCAGGATAACCTTTAGAGCATAAGACGATACATAGACTTTTCTTATTTTTCCATTCAATCTTAATTTGATTTAATTTACCAACTGTGGCTGCATAAATAANATCTATAAGATCTGTTTTTAATAAAGGTAAAATTGTCTGACACTCTGGGTCACCCATTCTTACATTGTATTCAATCAAAAAAGGTTCATTATTTTTTATCATTAATCCTGCATAAAGAAATCCTACATATTTTTCACCAATCTCATCTAATGCTAACAATGTTGGATTAATGATTTTATCGATAATTTTATTTTTTAAATTTTTATTGATTAATCCGGATGGAGANTAAGCCCCCATTCCACCTGTATTTTTTCCAGTATCTCCTTCGCCAACTCTCTTATGGTCTTGAGCGGTATTAAAGAATTTATAAGTTTTTCCGTCAGATACAACAAAGAAACTCATCTCATCACCTTCCAAAAACTCTTCAACAAGTATTTGTTCAGCCTTACCGAATTTACCTCCAAATATNTCTTCAGTAGCTGTTNGTGANTCTCTTAAATTATTNCATATATAAACCCCNTTTCCTGCCGCTAAACCATCAGCCTTGATAACAATTGGAAATTTAACATTTTCTAAGTATTNAAAAGTATCTTTTTTATTTTTAAAAATACCAAAATTAGCTGTCGGTATATTGTATTTTTGACAAATTTTTTTTGTAAATATTTTTGAACCTTCAAGNTGAGCNACTTTACGGTTTGGNCCAAATACTAATATATTACGTTCAGTCAGATAATCTACAATACCGTCAACAAGAGGCTGTTCTGGCCCAACAATGACTAGTCCAATTTTATTCTCTTCTACAAATTTATAAATTTCCTCAAAATTTTTGATATCAATATTAATATTTTTAGAAATTAACTGCGTACCAGCATTACCAGGCATACAGTATATCTTTTTGACTTTTTCCGACTTTGCAATTTGACTTGCTAAGGCATGTTCTCTGCCACCATTTCCAATAATTGCAATTTTCATATTCTCACTTATATATAATATCAATGAAAAATAAATTAGCTAAATTAAAATATTTGCCAAATAATTTTGAAGTAATTGAAAATGGAGATCATGTTATTTGTGCAATTTCAGGAAAAAAAATTCTTCTCGAAGACCTTGCTTATTGGAATGTGAGTGAACAAGAAGCATATTTTTCTTACAAAGAGGCTTCAATTAAGAGAGACAAGTCCTATTAATTTACTTTTTCCACCTATCGTGAGTCCATATCCACTGCAATGGATTTTTTAAAATCATTTTCTCAAGCACAGAATTAAGAAATAAAGTTATATCATCAATCGATTTATTTTTTCCAACCTTAATTGGTTTTGAAATATACATTTTAAAATAATACTTGTTAATTCTTTCAATAAATATTGGGACTAATTCACAATTATATTTCTTTACAAGTTGAGCGGGAATAGTTGTAGTACTTGCTGCATCTCCAAAAAAGTTAACTTTGATACCTTCTCTAACTCTTTGGTCAATCATCAAAGCTATTGANGAACCTTTTTTTAAATTTTCAATAATTTGTCTTGTACCACTCCTTCCCTTTTTTATTTGTTTTTTGCAAATATACTTAATTCTAATATCTTCCATAGTTTTATTAATATAAGGATTGTTAAGAGGTCTATATATTGCTGATAAATCGATTCCAGATTTTTCAATTTGCATTGCCATAAGTTCAAAATTATTAAAATGACCTGATATAAATACTACTTGTTTATTTTTATNTTTTATTTCTTGCAAATATTTAGTTCCTTCTATTTNGATAAACTTGTCTAAATNACCGCTGTGGAAACTTTTTATAAAAGGATATTCAGCAAAAATTCTCCCATAATTTCCAAGAACTTCTNATGCGCTNGCTTCAAGATTTTGNTTAAGATCAATACCTGCTTTTTTTAAATTATCTATTATGAGTTTTTTTGATCTGAATATAGGGCCTAAGTNCTTTCCAATTATAAAGCCTAAATTAGAAGAAATNTTATATCCAAATATTAGAAAAATAAAAAAAAATAATTTAATAATTAAATACTCAATTAAATAAAAAAAAGTTTTCATAGGTTCTGATTTAGAAATTTTAAAAAATTACCATAATTCTTAATTTTTAACTCTATTTTTAGAAATTTTATTCCATTTTTATTTGATCTACTTAGTCGTAAATAATCTTTCTCNGATGTAATTATCTCTAAATTTTTATTTTTAGCTATGTTTTTTAGTTTACTAATATCTTTATTTAAATATTTGTAATGATCTGGATAAATAAATTTTTCTTTAATTCTAAATTTATTTTTTTTTAATGTTTTTTCAAATTCATCTGGGTTTCCTAAGCCACAAAAAAATAGATATTTCTTTTTTAAATTAAAATTCTTAATATTTTTTACAACATATTTAGCATTAAATATTTTTATGTTTTTATTTATATTTTTAANTATTTTTTTTAATTTTATATTTTCTTTTTCACCGTTCAAAAATACTGCATCATAATTTTTAATTTCACTGATACTTTCTCTCAAAGGGCCAGATGGGATCAGAAAACCATTTCCTATACCTGCTGAACTATTAAAACATACAATTGAAATACTATAATTNATATTTTTCTGTTGTAATCCGTCGTCAACTATAGCCAAATTATATTTATTTTTCTCTGCAATTTTAATAGCATTTTCTCTATAATCAGTTGAGATAAGNTTTCCGTTTTGCTTTAATAATTCTTGTTCATCAATTTGATCCGGATAATATTTTTTAATAAAAACAGTATTGTATTTTTTTCTTAAGATTTTATTTANTTTAATTACNAATGGCGTTTTACCAGTTCCTCCTATATATATATTACCAACACAAATTGTTTTAATTTTAAAATTTTTCTTTGAAGTAAATTTTTTTATTTTTGTAATTACAAGAACTAAAAAACTAAAAGGTAAAAGCAAGCAAGATATGATGTTTATATTATCAAAAAATTTTGGTTTTATAATTTTCATTTAATATATTTTAAAATTTCATTAAGATTATTTTTTAATATACTTCTTCCTTTAAATTCTAAGCNATTGGTTAATCTTCTAGATTTTTTATAATTGATTTTTTTCAAAATTACTTTTTTCATTTCTTTAACATTTTTAACTTTAGTCGAAAAACCTAGTTTATTTAAAAAATTATAAACATCTGTAAAATTATCTACATATGGTCCGTGAAGTATATGATTCTTTAATCTTGCTGGTTCCAGAGGATTTTGACCTCCATGTTGTATAAATGAACCTCCAAGAAAGGTTAAATTTGATAAACTATAAAATTGNCTNNCTTCACCATAAGTATCAACAATGTATACATCNGTTGTATTAAGTATATTTTTCTTTGATGATCTGCTAACTACTTCAAGACCAATGCTCTCCAAGTCATTTTGAATTGNTTTANNTCTATNAATGTGTCTAGGTATTATAATTGTCAAAAAATTTGGANATTTAATNTTAACCTGNTTATGCAAGTTNCCAATTAAAATTTCCTCATTATAATGNGTGCTCGAAGCACAAAATACAATTCGNTTTTTAGTCTTAATGCCTAGTTTTAGTTTCTTTTGTTTACTTATTTCNTCTATATATTTTAGATTTCCAGCNGTTCTAATATTTTTTGCACCTAGATTTTTTAAGTGTATATGCGTCTCCTTATTTTGTGGCAATGTTAAAGAAATTTTATTGAAAATATTTTTAGAAAAATATGGAAATTTTTTCCATCTCAGGTAACTTTTTTCAGTAATTCTTGCATTTATTANAATGATTGGAACTTTTTTTTTGTCTAAATTATATATCATGTTCGGCCATATTTCAGAATCAACAAAAATTGCAAGTTTAGGTTTCCAATANTTAATAAATAATTTTGTAATAAAATCTATATCTAAAGGGAAATATACATGAGATGTTATTTTGAATTTNTAATTGTTAAATATAATCGCTGAACTTGTNGTANTCGAAGTTAGNAATATTCTTTTTATTTTCTTATTTTTTTCTAGCTCTCTTATTAAAGGTAATACACTTTTAATTTCACCTACACTTGCACCGTGAAACCAAATTGTTTCTGAATTATTATATTTTTTTTTATATAAAAAAAATTTTTCTTTAAATCTCTTAATATCTTCTTTGCCAATTAGTATCCTAAAGATAAATACCAAAGGAGAAAAAACTAAGAATATAAATCCAAATAAATCATATATTAAGAACATTAATTATTTTTAATTTGCTTATCGTAATAATTTTTATAAACACTCGAATTATTTAATAAATCTTCGTGTTTTCCTTTCGCCAACATTATACCTTTATCTAAAACATAAATTGTATCTGATTTTAAAATAGTAGATAGTCTATGTGCAATTACTACTGTCGTTTTATTTGAAGTTAATATTTCAATNCCCTTTTGTATTTTCTCTTCAGTCTCAGAATCTAGTGAGGATGTTGCCTCATCTAAAAGAATTATTTTACTATTTTTTAGAAAAGCACGCGCAATCGAAATTCGTTGTTTCTCTCCACCNGAAAGTTTCACACCATTCTCACCAATTATCGTATTNTATTTATTTTCTAATTTATTAATGAATTCACTNCACATAGAAATTTCTGCAGCATGAAATATTTCTTGGTCTGTTGCGTCTGGTTTNGCATATNTTATATTATTGAGCACAGTGTCATCAAACAAGGTGGTATTTTGATCAACTATTGAGATTTCATTTCTTAGCGATTTNAGATTAACTTCTTTTATATTTTGATTGTCGATTAAAACTTGGCCTAATACTGGGTCATAAATTCTTGGAATTAGACTTAAAAGNGTTGATTTTCCTGATCCACTGTGACCAACCAAAGCTGTCATCTTACCACCTTTAATTTCAATATTTATATCTCTTAATACCTCGTTTTTTTCATTTACTTTATAATGAAAGTTAACATCTTGAAATTTAATTGATGCTTGATCTATTAAAAGATTATTTTTATTTTCATTTAATGAAATCTTATTTTCTCTATCCACGATAGGAATAATTCTTCTTCCAGCAGATAATCCCTGTCCTATTCCTACATTTATTGTCGCAAGTGATTTTACAGGTTGATATGCAAGCATCATTGCAGCTAAAAAAGAAAAGAAATTATTAATGCTCAATTCCTCACTCATAATTAATTTACCAGAATAAAATATTAATATTGCTATCATTATTCCCGTTAGAACTTCCATAACGGGTGTGGCTCTAATAAATACAGTTGCAATTTTTATCGATTTTTCTTTTAAATCATTAACAAATTTTTCAGATCTTTGTTTTTCGAAATTCTCCCTCTGGAATATTTTTATGATTTTATGATTTTTAAATAGATCAATTAAATATTTATTTAAGTCTCCTGATTTTTCTTGTGCTTCGGTTGTAACTTTACCCATTCTTTTACCAAGTCTTCTGGATATTACAGATGCAACTGGTATCATTATTATTGCAACGAGTGAAAGTTTCCAGTTTTGAAAAAACATNACTAATAAAAGACCTATCAATGTNAAGCCATCCTTAAAAAAACTTAGAAAAGAGTTNCTAAGCATGCCNGTAATTTGGTTAACATCAAAATTAAGGTTAGATATATATTTTCCAGAGTGATTGTCGTTAAGTTGTTGTGTATCTGATTTTATAAATGAACCAAGCATATCTATTTGAATTTTCTTTTTTACTTCTTCTGCAACGTTAATCATAAGAACTTTAGCCATGTATAGNGAAATTCCTTTTGTCGAAAATGCAGCAATAATTAATATTGGTATAATAAAAATTAATGTTTCATCTCTATTTATAAAAATTTTTTCTATNGCTGGATCTAATAGCCACGCNGTTGCNGAAGTACTTCCTGCTACTAAAATTGAAAAAAAAACTGCTAAAATAATTTTTTTAAGAAATTTTTGTGTATAATCTTTATAAAGTCTTTTTAAAATTTCAAAATTTGTCATCTAAAAAATTTTTCCAATTAATATTGTTATTAAAATTAATAAACCCAAATAATTATTACTTTTGAACTTATCAAGACAATTCTCTGGATTAGATATATTAAGTTTATAAACTTGATAAAATAACAAATGTANAATTGATAATACTAAAATAGCAAAGAAAAAAATTTTAAATTCCATAAGAATACCCACCATGATTAACATCGCGATAAAAATTGAATAACTAATCGATATAAAAACCTTTGGATTTTGTTTAAATTTTATCGAAGTTGATTTTACGCCTATAATTTCATCATCCTTTATATCTTGATATCCATATATTGTGTCGTAGGCTAATGTCCAAAATATGGCCCCAACATAAAAGATTATTGGAACAAGTGTGATATCATTTTTTATTGATATCCATGCCAATACAAGCCCATAATTAAAAGTGATACCCAAAAATAGTTGTGGCCAGTATGTAAATCTTTTCATCAAAGGATAAGTAAAAGCTAATGGCATAGATATTAGGGCCATATAAATAGTATAATAATTGAAATTAATTAAAACCAGGAAAGCAATTGCACAAAGTATAACCGAATAAATCGATGCTCGCATAACTGAAACTTTCCCAGAGGCAATTGGTCTATTTTTGGTTCTCTCTACTTTTTTGTCGAAATTTCTGTCTGTAATATCGTTTACTATACATCCTGCAGATCTCATTAAAATTGATCCTGCTAAGAATAAAAATGAGTAAAAAAAATATTTTTTTAAATCTGTGCTGAAATCATAGGCTATTGTCAAACCCCACATACAAGGCCAGAATAATAGAAAATATCCAATTGGTTTATTTAATCTTGTAAGTTCTATAAATAATTTGAAATTTTGCATTATATTTTACTTGTAAATAACAAAGGCTAGTTTCATAATCAATTTGATTCGTATGAATGTAGATTTTACCGTTACAGCTCTAATGTTTCCTGCAATACCCCTTATAATGAGTGTGTATTCAAATAGATTTCATACCTTAAGTGGATTGATTAGAAAGATACACGATGAATATGTTTTTGAAAAACACACTCCTCCAGAGTGGAAAAAACAACTTATTAATTTGAATGATAGAATAGGTGTTCTTAAGTTTTCAATCTTATCAGCCGCATTTGGTTTTTTATTTAATATGTTGACCGTATTTGCTCTTTATTTAGATAGTTTACTGATTGCTAGAGTAATATTTGGGTCTTGCTGTTTGTCAATGATGGTATCAATAATATTTTTTATTAGAGAAATACAAATTTCTACAAAAGCTTTAAAACTACATATTTCAGATATGGATGATCAATTTAAGGAATAATAACAGCCGGACCTTTTAAAATTCTATTTTCCAAATCTTTGTGAGCTTGTTGTACATCACTTAATTTGTACTTTTTTGAAATTTCAATTTTTATTTTACCAGAAAGTACAGCATCAAAAACCTTTGCGGCAGAATCCTCAAGTTCTTTTCTTGTAATTGTGTAGTGCATTATTGATGGTCTTGTAAAAAAAAGGCCTTTAGCGTTTATATGTTTTTTAACATCAATTGTATTCACATACCCAGATGCATTTCCAAAAGCTACCATCATACCTCTTATTTTTAAACATTCGATAGAACCCTCAAATGTTTTTNCACCAACTCCATCGTAAACAACATCTATTCCATTTTTACCAACAATTTTTTCTACTTCATCAACAAAATTTTTCGCAGTGTAGTTTATAACATGGTGGCACCCATTTTTTTTTGCTATTTCTACTTTTTCATCTGACCCAACAGTTCCAATAACCTTACATCCAAGTGTATTTGCCCATTGGCAAAGTATTTGACCAACTCCTCCAGCAGCAGCATGGAATAAAACTTTATCTCCTTTTTTTGCAGGGTATGATCTATATAATAGGTATTCTGAAGTTATTCCTTTTAATAAAATACAAGATGCTACTTCATCTGATATACCATCAGGTACNTTAACTAACTTTTNCTCTGGCATTATTTGTTTTTCCGAGTAACCAGTAATTGGCGCTGAAGCATGACTTACACGTTCTCCAACTTTAAATAGACTTACCTCATTTCCGATTTCTTCTACTACCCCNGAAGCTTCAAGACCTAATCCACTTGGTAGTTCAAGAGGATACAANCCAGTTCTATGATAGACATCTATATAATTGAGGCCAATAGATAAATTTTTAACTAAAACTTCTTTTGGTCCTGGCTTTCCAATCTCAACTTCTTTAAGNTCTAAAACCTCTGGTCCTCCAAATTTTTTAAATTTTATAGCTTTCATTANTTTACAAAATTTCCTTTATGATAATCGTCAATTGCTTGAAGTATTTCTTGTTTAGTATTCATTACAAATGGTCCACCTCTAGCAATTTTTTCACCAATTGGTCTCCCAGATATTAGTAAAAATTTAGCATTTGTTAAAGCGGATACTTTCAATTTTTCACCTTTATTAAGTATAATTAATGTAGAGTCTTTTACTTTATCATGCTCTATCTCACCAACTTCAATTTCTCCATTTATTAAATATAAGAAAGAATTATGAGTTAATGGAATCTCAAAATTAAATTCTTTTTTAGTTTGAAGTTCAATATCAAAATAAATTGGGTCAACGTTATGACCTTTTACAGGACCTTCTGCATTGAAAAACTTTCCGGCAATTACTTTAACCTTTTTTTCATTATCTTTATGTACCTGCATGTTTTCAGAATTTATATAAATATATTCCGGTTTANTCATTTTTTCTTTTGCTGGCATATTCAGCCATAATTGAAAACCATGTAGTTTACCTTCTGACATAGCGGGCATTTCAGAATGAATAATACCACTNCCTGTTTTCATCCANTGNACATCNCCNGNNNNCATTNTTCCTTTNGCNCCTGTGCTGTCTTCATGTTCNAANTCTCCATTNAAGCATGTAGGTTACNGTTTCAATNCCTCTATGNGGATGAGGNGGAAANCCNCCAATNTANTCATCTTTATTTTCTGAACCGAATTCATCAAGCATTAAAAAGGGATCAAAATAGTCTGGATCAACGCCAATACTTCTTTTTAATTTAACACCAGCACCATCGGAGGCTGACATTGGCTTAATTATTTTACCTACTTCAATATTTTTCATTCGTATGATTTAGTCATTAGTTAAATTAAATCAAGTATTTCAGATATAAGTTTAATTTGATGTTCAGGTAAATAATCAAGTTTATCAAAAACGTTATCATTTCTATTTACCCAAACTGAATTATAACCATAATTTCCAGCACCTGAGACATCCCAAGTATTTGCACTCAAGAAAATAATTTCACTTTTTTCAATTTTATACTTATTTATTGGAATATTATACACTTTTGAATCTGGTTTAAATACACCTGCCTGCTCTATTGAAAAAATATCATCAAAAATATTTTCTAAATCATTAGTTGCAACAAGCTGTTTTAAAAGATTAGGAGTTCCATTTGAAAGAATTGATAACTTGTATTTTTTTTCTTTTAATTTATTTAAAGTATCTTTTACTTCAGGGAAAAGAGATAGAACTTTATATAAATTTAATAATTCGTCCCTCATTGAGCTGTTAATTTTAAATAATTGCATTGATTTATCTAAACTATCTTCAGTAATTTGCCAAAAATCCTTATGTCTTTTCATTAAACTTCTAAGCCATGTATATTCCAATTGCGTTGTCCGCCAATAATTTGCAAAACCCTCCCATTTATCACCTATTTTTTCTTTACATTTTTCTGCAGCTGAGTTTACGTCAAATAATGTTCCATAGGCATCAAATATGATTGCTTTAATATTTTTCATAAATTAATTTAAATATAATGAGTAATATTAGATTATTTTATCCCGAAAGTTTATCAATAAATTTCGAAGGGCAATTAGATAAATCAAAATCACATTATTTGATAAAAGTGATGAGAATTAAAGAAGGGGATAATATCTGTCTTTTTAATAAATCTGGTGAATGGAAAACTGTTGTAACAAAAATATCTAAATCAAATGTTAAATTTAAGATACTTAAACAATTAAGATTAGCAGAAAGTGAAAAAGAAATTTGGTTGGCCTTTTCACCAATCAAATCAAACTATTTTAATTTTATGATACAAAAAGCAACAGAGCTTGGTGTAACAAAGTTTTTGCCATTAATAACTGAGAGGACAATTGTTAGAAAAATAAATTTTGAAAGATTGCAAAAAATTATAGTTGAATCTTGCCAACAAAGTAACAGAATTAATATACCTGAAATTGCAGAAACTATTACTTTAAATAAATTTTTAGAAATAAATTCTTCAATCGACTTAATTTTTGGCGATATAAACACTAAAAATAAAGATATAAAATTTTAGAAAAATAAACCAATATGCCTTTTAATCGGACCTGAGGGTGATTTTTCAGAAGAGGAACGAAAAAAGATTCTAGAATTTAGAGGTACTCAATCCTTAAAATTAAGTAAAAATATACTACGAACTGAAACAGCCGTAATTTCTGCACTTTCAGTAATAAATTATCTTAATAATTGATAAATTGTCGCGAAATCACTAGTGTTTTTTTAAGTAATTGCCTTTATATAGATTTTAGATGAAAAAAATATTTTACAGCTTAATTGTTATATTTGTACCTCTATCAGCTCTAGCTAGCCAGCCTAAAAAGTGGCAGCTAAGTTTTCAAGAGCCGGCATCACAAACGATGAGGGATATAGTTTGGTTTCACGATTATATGTTGATGCCAATTATTGTAGCGATAAGTGCTTTTGTTTTATTTTTAATGCTATATGTCATGGTGAGATTTAGAGCATCAAGAAATCCAAATCCTTCAAAGAGGACACACAACGTTGCGGTAGAAATATTGTGGACGTTAATTCCATGCTTAATTTTAATTGTAATGGCAGTTCCATCTTTTAAAGTTTTGTATTCTCAAGATACAATTCCAAAAGCTGATGTTACTATTAAGGCAATAGGGTATCAATGGTATTGGGGATATGAATATCCAGATGAAAACATTATATTTGACTCTTATATGATTGAAACAGAAGATCTTAAGGAAGGCCAACCAAGACTTCTTGCAGTAGACAATGTTGTTGTGGTGCCAGTTAACAAAGTAGTAAAAGTTTTAATTACAGCTAATGATGTATTGCACGCATGGGCACTTCCATCTTTTGGAGTAAAAAGAGATGCAATGCCAGGAAGAATCAATGAAACTTGGTTTAAAGCAGAAAAAATTGGAACTTATTATGGTCAATGTTCAGAATTATGTGGAATTAAACATGCATTTATGCCAATTGAAGTAAGGGTAGTTTCTGAACAAGAGTATGAAGAGTGGTTATCAGAAGCAAAGGAAAAATTTGCAAAAGATGAAACTTTGATAAATAAAAAATTAATAGTGAGTAAGTAAAAATGAGTTCAGTAGAAGCACACGCACACGACCATCATACCCCAACAGGATGGAAGCGATGGGCGTATTCGACAAATCATAAAGATATTGGAACCATGTATTTAATATTTGCAATTATTGCAGGTGTGATAGGCACTGCATTTTCTGTATTAATGAGAATGGAATTAATGCATCCAGGCGATGATATACTTGGTGGTAATTACCATTTATATAATGTGTTAGTAACTGGTCATGGTTTAATTATGATTTTCTTTATGGTGATGCCGGCTATGATTGGTGGTTTTGGAAATTGGTTTGTTCCAATTATGATTGGTGCTCCAGATATGGCTTTTCCAAGAATGAATAATATTTCTTTTTGGTTATTACCAGTTTCGTTTATTTTATTACTTTCTTCAATTTTTGTTGATGGCCCTCCAGGTGCTCAAGGTGTTGGAGGTGGTTGGACCATATATCCTCCATTATCATCTAAAGCAGGTCAACCTGGTCCCGCTATGGATTTAGCAATTTTATCTCTACATATAGCAGGAGCTTCATCAATTTTGGGAGCAGTTAATTTTATTACTACAATTTTAAACATGAGAACTCCAGGAATGACATTGCATAAAATGCCATTATTTGCTTGGTCAATATTAGTTACAGCATTTCTCTTGCTTTTATCTTTACCGGTCTTAGCAGGTGCAATTACTATGCTTCTCACAGATAGAAACTTTGGTACAGCTTTTTTTGATGCCCAAACTGGAGGAGATCCAACATTATTTCAACATCTATTTTGGTTTTTTGGTCATCCAGAAGTTTATATTCTTATACTTCCAGGATTTGGAATGATAAGTCATATAGTATCAACATTCTCAAAAAAACCTGTGTTTGGATATTTGGGTATGGCTTATGCAATGGTAGCAATTGGAATTGTAGGTTTTGTAGTTTGGGCTCACCACATGTATACAGTCGGACTCGATACTGACACTAAAGCTTATTTCTTGGCAGCAACATTAATAATTGCTGTACCTACAGGTATAAAAATATTTTCGTGGATTGCAACAATGTGGGGTGGCTCAATTTCCTTTAAAACCCCTATGGTATGGGCTCTTGGCTTTATATTTTTATTTACTGTAGGCGGAGTTACTGGAATTGTTCTCGCTAACGCAGGAGTAGATACCGCTTTACATGATACGTATTATGTTGTGGCTCACTTTCACTATGTACTATCATTAGGGGCAGTTTTTGCAATTTTTGCAGGTTTCTATTATTGGTTTAGCAAAATGAGCGGTTATGAATATTCAGAATGGATGGGACAACTTCATTTCTGGTTAACATTTATTGGTGTTAACTTAGTATTTTTCCCACAACATTTTTTAGGTTTAGCTGGTATGCCTAGAAGATATGCTGATTATCCAGATGCTTTTGCTGACTGGAACTATATCTCTTCGATTGGTTCATACATTTCAGTTGTTGGACTACTTGTATTTTTTGCTAATTTAATTTACGCATTTTCTAAGAAGAAAAAAGCAGCACAAAATCCATGGGGAGAAGGTGCTACTACACTAGAATGGACTGTGCCATCACCTCCAAATTTTCATACATTTGATGAATTACCCAAGTTTGAAAATATTGAGGGTGTAGAAAAATCTGGTAGTTAGGTTTTCTTAGAGATATATACTAAATTTAATAATGCCAACAATAATATACTCAAGAATAAAAAAAACAACTAGCGACTTAGGTTTGGTTACTGAGTTGATAAAACTTATGAAACCAAGAGTAATGTCTCTAGTTATATTTACTTGTGCTGTTGCTTTATTAACTGCACCCAATACAATACCATTTTCTCAAGCAGCAGTAGGAATATTAATAGTAGCTTTTGGAGCAGGAGCCGCAGGAGCACTGAATATGTGGTATGAAGCTGACCTGGACAAGTTAATGACCAGAACTTGCTTAAGACCAATTCCAAGGGGCAAATTAAAAAGAAATCAAGCTTTGTACTTTGGAATCTCGTTATCAATTTTGTCAGTTGCAAGTCTTTATTATTTTACGAATGCACTATCAGCATTTTTACTTTTTTTTACAATATTTTTTTATCTTTTTGTTTATACAATCTGGCTTAAAAGAAGAACCCCGCAAAATATTGTAATCGGTGGTGCCGCAGGTGCTTTACCTCCAGTTATAGGCTGGACCATTGCCACAAACTCATTATCATTGGAGCCATTAACTTTTTTTCTAATTATTTTTCTATGGACGCCATCACATTTCTGGGCATTAAGTTTATATAAAGCTGATGATTATAAAAAAGCTAAAATACCTATGCTACCAGTAATAAGTGGTATCCAAAGTACTAAAAAAAATATATTAATATATTCGTTACTAATGATACCGACGATTATATTTCCTTATTTCATAGGATTTGTTGGGGAAATATTTTTAACATTAGGTCTGACACTTACGATTTATTATAACTTAATTTGTTATCAGCTTTATAAATTTAATAAAAATAAATTTAATGTTTCAAAAGCAAAACATGTTTTTAGTTATTCAATTATTTATTTGTTTTTATTGTTTGTCCTATTTTTGATTGATACATTGATTTAATGATTAAAGACGAAAAAACTAAAAAGAAAAATATTTGGACCGCAATAGCTTTATTAATATTTATTATATTATTATTTATATTTACTTTATATAACATAGGTGTTTTTGAAAGGCCAATATAATGAAAAAGACTACACTTACTCCATTGATACTTAGCGGCATATTCGTGTTCATGTTGGGACTATCCTTTGCAGCAGTACCATTATATGATTTATTTTGTAGGGTTACAGGCTTTGGAGGAACTACTCAAATATCTAAAGAAGCACCTAAAGTTGTTTTAGATCAAGTTATTAATGTAAGAATGGATACTAATGTTAATAGCAACTTGGAATGGAAGTTCGATGTTGATAAAAACAAAATTGATGTAAGGCCAGGCAAAGTTTATAGAATAAAATTTAATGTACAAAATCTAGGATCTGAACCTTCATCCGCAGTAGCAAGTTATAATGTTTCACCTGCATCCTTTGGACAATACTTTAACAAATTAGGATGTTTTTGTTTTGAAAAACAAACATTAAATCCTGGGGAAAAGGCAAGTTACAATTTGGTATTTTATTTAGATCCAGAGCTTGTAAATGATCAAAAAACAGTGAAAGTAGAGGATGTTACTTTGTCATATACTTTTTTTTCTTCGGAATACTATAACCATACACAACAGGAAGGATAATAGTGTCTTCAACAGAACAAAAACATGATTATCACTTGGTTGACCCGAGTCCTTGGCCAATTGTAACTTCTTTTGCAACCTTAATTACTGCAGTTGGTTCTGTTTATTATTTTCACAGCGAGACAATGTGGTTAATGGTTCTTGGTTTTGTTTTTTTAATTTATTGTTCCTTCATGTGGTTTAGGGATGTGGTAATTGAAGCAGAACATCAAGGTCACCATACTCCAGTTGTTCAAATACATCATAGATATGGAATGACACTATTTATAGCATCAGAGGTGATGTTTTTTGTTGCTTGGTTTTGGGCATATTTTGATGCAAGTTTGTTCCCAAATGAATTTGTTGGAAATGTTTGGCCTCCAGCAGATATAAAAACATTTGATCCTTGGGATATTCCTTTAATAAATACTTTAGTCCTTCTTTTATCTGGAACAACAGTAACTTGGTCTCATCATGCTCTTCTAGAAGATGATAGAAAAGGATTTATTAATGGACTAATTTGTACTGTTATTTTAGGAGCTTTTTTTACAGTACTTCAAATTTATGAGTATAACCACGCTACCTTCAATTTTGCAGGTCATATTTATGGCGCAACTTTTTATATGGCTACAGGTTTTCATGGATTTCATGTAGTGATAGGAACAATTTTTCTAGCTGTATGTTTATGGAGAGGAAAACTGGGACATTTTACAAAAGAACATCATTTTGGTTTTGAAGCAGCAGCTTGGTACTGGCACTTTGTAGATGTAGTCTGGCTGTTCCTTTTTGCAGCTATTTATATATGGGGAAGTTAAGATCTTTTGAAAAATAAGATATTTTTCTCATTATTTGTTTATTTTTTTATCCTAGTTTTTTTATCTTTAGGTACTTGGCAGATTTTAAGATTGAACTGGAAGTTAGATTTAATTAGTTCAATTGAAAAATCATTAAAAAGTGAGCCAGAAGAATTTAATGGGAGCAACCCAATAAATTATAAAAAAATCAAATTTGAGGGAATATTAGATAATTCAAAAATAATTTATCTATATAGTTTAAGTGAAAATGGAGAGCCTGGATTTGATATTGTAAACCCAATAAGCATTAACAATAAAAGTTATTTGATTAATCGTGGCTGGGTTCCAAGAGACCTGAAATCAAAAAAACATCTATTAGACGAAAGTAAATTTGAGGGAATTTTGAAATTAAAAAGCAAATCTACATACTTTAAGCCAGAAAATGATGTAAGTAAGAATTATTGGTTTACTCTAAAAGACGAAGATTTATTAGAGTATACTGGTAAAGAATTTTCCCCATTTATTATAAATTATATCAGTAAGCGAGAAGGAATTTATCCCAAGCCTAAACAAATTGGAGCTAATATTTCCAATAACCACTTAAAGTATGCCCTTACTTGGTTTTCATTAGCTGTTTCTATTTTTTTAATATATTTATATTTTAGAAAAAAAAATTACTGATGGAATATATAAGTACTAGAAATAATTCAGAACATTTTTCATTTAAAAACGTATTTGTTAAAGGTTTGGCCGACGATGGAGGTCTTTTTGTTCCAAAATCAATTAAACCATTTAGTAAAGAAGAATTAAATGAACTAATCAGTCTTAAGTACAATGAGTTGGCAGCTGAAATAATATTTCCATTTATTGTTGATTTCATGAATAAAGAAGAATTAATTTCAACAGTATCAAAGTCTTACTCAAATTTTAGATGTGAAGATGTTGTAAAAATCTCTGATTTAGGAAATTTAAAGGTTTTAGAACTTTTTCATGGACCAACACTTGCTTTCAAAGATATTGCAATGCAATTAATAGGCAATTTCTATGAATATTATTTAGTAAATAAGCAAAAAAAGATCAATATAATTGTAGCAACTTCAGGAGACACAGGCGCAGCAGCTATTGATGCATTAAAAGGAAAAAAAAACTTAAATGTTTTTGTGTTACATCCAAATAACAGAATTTCACCAGTGCAGAGAAGACTGATGACAATTCATCAAGAGAGTAATGTATTTAATATTGCAATAGAGGGAAACTTTGATGACTGTCAAAATTTGGTCAAAGCAATGTTTAATGATAAAAAATTCTCAAGTACAATAAACATGTCAGGAGTTAACTCAATTAATTGGGCAAGAATTATTGCTCAAGCTGTTTATTATTTTTATGCGTACTTTAAAATAGGAAATGATCAACCTCTGTCTTTTTCTGTCCCAACAGGAAACTTTGGAGATATTTATGCTGGTTATTTAGCAAAAAAGCTTGGTCTACCAATTGACAAGCTTATTGTGGCTACAAACAAAAATGACATTCTACATAGAGCTATATCTGGAGGTGATTATACACAAAAGAAAGTTGAAGAAACAAACACTCCTAGTATGGATATTCAAATAGCAAGCAACTTTGAGAGACTTTTATACGATGTTAAAGAGCGCAATTCAGAACTTACAAAAGATGTGATGAGTAAAATCAAAAACAATACTTATCAAATCAGTAATAGTGACTTAAATAAAATAAAAAAGAATTTTACATCAGAGATGTTAGATGAAAAAGAAACTATCCAAATAATAAAAGATATAAATAATGAATATCAGGTTGTAGTTGATCCACATACTGCGGTTGGAATTGGTGCTGCAAAAAAATTAGGACTAGAAAAAAATTGTGTAGTATTATCAACAGCGCACCCATGTAAATTTCCAAGAGCAATAGAAGATGCAATATCAAAAACAGAAAAACTTCCAGAAGGTCTTAAATATGTTTATGATAGAGAAGAAAAATTTGAAGTTATCTCAAATGATATAAATAAAGTTAAAGATTATGTTATTAACTCAATATGAAATTAAAAATAAAAGACCAAATCCCAGATATAGAAATTTTCCATCTAATTGATGGTGAACCACAAACTAGCAAAATTAGAGATATCTTAGGAAATGATAAAGTCATTTTATTTGGATTGCCTGGTGCCTTTACCTCAACTTGCTCAAAACTCCACCTTCCAGGCTATGTTGCTAATACTGATAAAATAAAATTAAAAGGAATAGAAAAAATATTTTGCTTATCTGTGAATGATCCTTTCGTGATGAATGCTTGGCTTCAAGTAAATAATGCAGAAAATAAAATAACAATGTTATCTGATCCTTATTTATTGTTCACAAAAGCAATTGGCGCTGAAGTAGATAGGAATTCCAAAGGAATGGGTATAAGATCAAATCGTTATGCTATGGTAATTGAAAACTTAGAAGTTAGGAATATTCAAGTTGAAAAAGAGACTAAAGAATGCGATTTGTCTTCAGCAGAGGGTATATTAAGTATTTTATAAGTTAGCCGAAGATCTTGCTAATAAATCTACTTCATTATTTAGCTTATCTGTTGAATGTGCTTTAACCCAGCTCCATTTAATTTCAAACGAATTTGATAGACTGTCTAATTCATTCCAAAGCCCTTTATTTTTGACCTCTTTTTTATTTACAGTTTTCCATCCATTTTTTTTCCAATTATGTATCCATTCTGTGATTCCAGACTTCACATATTTTGAATCTGTAAAAATCTGTACTTTGCTTCCTTTTGGAATTTTTTTAAGTGCTTTAATTGGAGCAAGTAATTCCATTTGATTATTTGTAGTATCTTTTTTACTTCCTTTTATATAAATTTTTTTTTCATCAATAATAATTATTGCCGCCCATCCTCCATTTCCAGGGTTTCCAATACATGATCCATCAGTATAAATTTTAATCATTGAATATAATCTTTAAAAGAATTTAAACTTAAATGAANATTTAATTTTTGAATATATTCTTTTGGGTTTTTAATTTTAATAATAGCTGTTTTGGGAGTATTTAAATAATCGTAAGCTCTAGTCAATAGATATCTAAAAGCAGCTCCTTCACAAAGTACATTNAAATTATTTTTTTCAATAATTTTTAATTTCCTTANAGATTGATAGCCCTTGAGTAAATTTGAGGATTTTTTCTTATTNAAAGTNAAATTGCTATTTTTTTTATCAAAACAAAGNGCATTTATACAAATAGCTAAATCATANGCATANAAATCATTTGATGAAAAATAAAANTCNATAAATCCATGAAAACGTTTTTTATAAAAAAATATATTATCTATAAATAGATCTCCATGAATAATGCCCTTAGGTAGATTATTTGGCCATTTTTTTTTTATATTTGANAAATCAAAATTCATTTTTTCTATTAAATTTTTTGATAGTCGGTTTATTTTTTTGTTAATTTTTTTAAGAAGAGATCTCCATGCATTNACAGANAAAGAATTTTTTCTATATATTTTTAATTTTTTTGTTGCTAAATGTAATTTTGCAATATTTTTTCCTATAACATAACAATCATTAGTGTTTAATTTTAATTTATCANTTCCTTCNAGGAAACTTACTATACAGGCATATTTATGCTTTATTTTAAATANAAATTTACCTTTAGTATTTTTAATTGGTTGTGGACATCTAATTTTTGATCTTGATAGTCCTGATAATAATTTCATAAAAAAAGGAAGATCTTTAGACTGAACCCTTTTTTCAAAGATAGTAAGTATATATTTTTTTTTACCTACTTTAAGTANATAATTTGTATTTTCGATCCCTTTTTTAATTCCCATTAAATTAGTTATCTTTCCAAAATTATAATTTTGTTCAATNAGAGTTAAATCTCCTTTATCTATTTTTGTATAAACAGCCACTAATTTAATTTTCCAGGAATTTTAAAAGTTACATTTTCTTNTACTATTTCAACTTCTTCTATATCAAGCAAAAAATTTTCNCTCAATTTTTTNAAGACTTTCTCTACCAATACTTCAGGCGCTGACGCACCAGACGAGATACCTATTNTGCCACAAGTTTTTATTTTATCTATTGGAACTATACTTTCCGAATGAATAAGTTCAGCATTTANACAACCAGAATTTTTTGCAACTTCTACNAGTCTTACAGAATTGGATGAATTTCGACTTCCAATAACAAAAAACATATCACATTTATCTGCAATTTTTTTAACAGCAGCTTGTCTATTAGTAGTTGCGTAGCAAATATCATCTTTTTTTGGTTCATGAATTTCTGGGAATTTTTTCTTTAGGACATGAATAATATCTTTAGTATCATCAACAGATAATGTTGTCTGGGTTATATATGCGAGTTTTTTTGAGGATAAATTTTCATAATTTCTAGCATCCTCTATACTTTCAATTAAATCAATAGAACCTGGTTTTAATTGACCCATTGTTCCAATTACCTCTGGATGATTTTTGTGACCAATAAGCAAAACATGAATATTTTTTTTGTTTAAACTTTCTGCCTCTCTATGGACTTTAGTAACCAACGGACATGTAGCATCTATANAATTCATATTTAAGTATGAGGCTTCTTCTGGAACTGATTTTGGAACTCCATGAGCAGAGAATATTACTGGTCTAGTTCTGTCTTCAATCTCCTCTAGTTCCTCGACGAAAATTGCACCAATTTTTTTTAGACTATCTACAACATGTTTATTATGTACTATCTCATGTCTTACATAAACAGGAGCTCCAAATTTTTCGATACTTTTTTTAACAATTTCAATTGCTCTATCTACACCAGCGCAAAAACCTCTAGGAGCAGCTAGATATATCTTTAATTTTTTATTTTTTATTTCAGTCATTTCTAAAAAAAGGAATTAAAAATATGATACACGCAACTAAAAAAAACAGACTTCCAAACATTGCCCAAAAATTTCCTANACTTGATATTGTAAAGCCTATGGCTGAAATGATAAATAANATCCAGCCTAATAAATTNATATTTTTATTTTTCATTTTTTTCTATTAAATATTCAAGCAATATATGTGGAAANGTTANAGACGCCAATCCTATAAATATTACTTTATTCACNGANGCATNAANNCCAAANTTANNACTTAANTANAAAATACTTATTAAATANAATNNNGCTGTAATNAANGTTANAGGTAANGCTTTTNTTAAAAAATTTTTNAGTCCAANNANAAATCTNTTATCAATTTCATATATTAANGAAANNGANTGCCTNATAGAATGAAGNANACAAAAGTATAANGTAAAAGCTAANANAGGTTTTAANAATATATTNAAAATTAANATTGAANAAAAATCCATAANTAANAATGATTTATTTTCTAAATTTTGATTNNTTGAAATTATNATATTTGNTAANAAACTTANTANAATNAGTNAAATCNAAATANNGNTAGATANNANANAAGTAGGTATGGCAAAGTTAATTGTTTCAAATATATTTAGCGTTTCAATTTTGTGAAATAATAAAGGTGATGCTAAAATTACTAAGCCTTTTAAGAAAAAAAGTATCTCTGAGTAGTTAATCTTTTTTAAATTAAGAAAATCAGAATCTTCCTTTCCAAAATGGTATGATGCAACTACAAGAAATAGAAACAATAAAGTCTTAGGAAATAATAACCAAAAAAAAATAACTATAAGACCAGTTAATATATATCCAACAAAAAATAATTCGTAGTTTTTAACTTTTAAAATTTTAAATAATTTGGCACCCTTTATGTGATCTAAAGATCCATGAGTTATGCCAATTGATAATATAAGAAACAAGCTAAATAAAATCATAGTATTTTCCCTTAAGTAATCAAACGCAGACAACAAAATACATAAATTGAAAAAAATTAAAGAGTGATAGTAATTTATTTTATTCATATTAGTTTAATCCAATCATTTCTTTAAAAAATATCCATTTAGGCATTTTTAAAATAATTGATAAATCTTGAAATAAATTACTCTTATTAGATAAAAAATTAATAACTGTATTCGGAGAAGATTCAAACATACTATAAAAAATATTGGGCATTTTATTAGGATGTTTTTTAAGAACTTTAAGAAAAATATTATCTAAGAATTGATACTTACCGTTGATTTTAAAAACATTTATTTTATTAAAATCTTTATCTATATTTTTAACAATATATTTTGAATGTTCTTGAATATTTAAAAAAGTATATCCAGTACTTAATCTAGTCATATCACCAGCTCCACCAATTTTAATTTCATTATCTTTTTTTATAAAAGTATGATGGAATAAAGGTATATCGCCAATTTCCTTATAAACTATATTATAGTCTTTAATTTTTAATTGATCGTTTATATATTTTTTAATTTGATTATCATAATCTTCTAAATTTTTATTACTAAGTTCTGAAATCCATGTTGTTTCAATTAAAGCTTTATTTTGAGAATACGGGAGTGTATAAAAAAAATGAACACTATCTCGCTGCTCACAATCGAAATCCATTAAGTTAAAAATACTATCATCAAAAATATTTTTTTTTGTCTCTATTTCTACACCACAGAACCGTTGCCATAATAAATTTTCTTTATCGTTTGTTATTGACGGAACACTATTGAATATTTTGCCCTTATTTAAATTAATATCATTGGTGCTTGTGAAAAAGTCGATATTACTATTACGTTTGATTTTATTTAAAATTTTTTTGTAAAATAAACCACTGTCTATTGTTTGATATGGATACTTTTCACATTTTAAATATTTAGTTTTTGATGGAGTGTTTATAGTAAAATTTTTCCAACTTTTAATTACACAGTCATCAAAGTTATGATCAACAACTCTCCAAAAAGACCAAGTTTTATCTCTTTTATATTCTGTTCTTGTTTCAATGATCGCTAGCGTTTTATTTTGAAGTTTTTTATTAACTTCTAATTCATAAGCTAATGACAAACCAGCACATCCTCCACCAAAAATAATATAATCAAATTCTCTCATTTAAGTTTATATCCTCAGAAATTAAATTATGTTCATATTCAGTATTTTTAATATTGTTTTGAACAAGGTAAAGCAAAATAAAATCAATCAAAGCTAGCAATGTCTCAACTATTTTGCCAAATGAATT
>PAOP01000002.1 GCA_002708525.1 Candidatus Pelagibacter sp. | reverse complement strand
AAAATAACATTTAATTTATTTGAAAAAGTTTTCCAAATCCATTTATTGAATCATTTTTTTTAATTTTTACAAGTGTATCCCAAATTAATGCCTGATTACTAGAAAGAACTGTTGTATTAAGTTTTTTTTCCAATTTATCTATAATTTGTAAAACTGGTAATGCAGTACAAGAAACAAATAAAGCATCAGCACCATTCAGATCAACATTTGATAAAACTTTGAAGAGATAATCTTGATCAACTTTTCCTATGTCGTAATCAGCCTCAATATCAAAATAGGAATTTGATGTAATTTCAAATCCTTCTGATTTAAAATATTCTATGACTTCATCATTTAATTTTTTACTATATGGGGTAAAAATATATATTTTTTTTATATCTAATTTTTTTAGTGCTTTTATTGCAGCAGAGCTAGGAGTGGTTACGTCAGCCATTGGTTTTGCAGATTTCACCTTTTGCTCTATTGAGTTAAATCCAGCTGCAATAGTTCCAGAGGTACAGCCATAAACTACACAATCAATATCTTGATCTGGCAAAATATCCTTAGCTACTTCTGTAACTTTATTTGACATTTTAATAAGATTTTCTTTGGTAAGAGGGTTGTAACACTCAATTCTATTTACAAAAAAATCTATGTCCCTGTCTTTAATGACATTTATAAAGTCCTTTTCAATCATGAAATCACTAGCTAGTGCAATTAATCCAACTCTTGGGTTTGTTTTACTAATATATTTTGGTTCTATTTTTGTTGAATTCATTTTTTAAAAAGTGAATATACCATAAGTTCTTTAATTAGCATTAAATTAAAATAACCGCATGAATTTAAAAGATACTTTTGTAGCCTCCCTTGTTCCTATCTTTTTAGGCTTTGGTTTTGTCATTGCAAAGCCAGCTTTCGATTCTTTTCCACCAATTTTATTAATGGGTTTAAGGTTTGTTTTTGCGGCATCCATTTTAATTTGGTGGTTTCCAATACCAAGAGGTTACTTGCTTAAAATCTTCATAGCTTCTTTAATTGCTAATACTTTGCAGTACAGTATTACTTACTCTGGTTTAGACTTGATTGATGCATCTTCTGCAGTTTTGTTGGTTCAAATGGAAGTGCCGTTTGGAGTTATTTTTGCTTTCTTTATGCTTAAAGAGAAACCAACAGTTAGAGCTTTAATTGGTATTGGTATAGCGTTTATCGGTGTTTATGTTTTAACTGGCTCACCAAATTTAGATGGAAAAATTATTGGTATTGGATTGACAATACTAGGGTCTGCTATTTGGGCTCTTGGGCAAGTAATGGTGAAACCTTTAAGTAAAGAAATTAATCCTTTAGCATTGGTTGCTTGGATGGCATTATTTTCTGGTCCAATTTTAATATTATTGTCAGCACTCATTGATGGAAATACCATAAATTATATTGTTAACGCAAAAATTGATCATTGGATAATTGCAATTTACATTGGTTTTATAATGCAGCCAGTTACATACGGTTGCTTTTATTATGTCATAAAAAATAATCCAATTTATAAAGTTCTACCAATTGTAACCATGGGTATACCCCCAACAGGATTGTTAGCTGCAATTTTTCTTTTAGGGGAAGAGCCGACAAAAGAATTGTTCATTGGTGGAGTAATAATAATAGTTGGTGTNATANTNATAGTTTTTACAAAAAATAAAAAAGAAGAGGTAAAATAATGAANATAGGTTTTATTGGTCTAGGAAATGTAGGNGCTAAACTTGCAGGAAGTTTACTNAGAAATGGATTTGACNTAACNGTAAGAGANNTAGANNAAAATTTAACAGATCAATTTAAAANTTNNGGTGCNAAAGTTGCAAACTCTGGAAAAGAACTTGCAGAACAAGTTGATCTTATAATTACTTCTTTACCATCTNTAAAAGTAAGCGCAGAAGTTATGGAAGCTGAGGATGGNGTTATTGAAGGCCTTTCTGAAAATAAAATCTGGCTTGAAATGAGTACTACTGATGAATCTGAGGTAAAGAGAATTGGAGAAAAAGTAATTGCAAAAANTGCTATACCTNTAGATGGTCCTGTAAGTGGTGGTTGTCATAGAGCTGCAACAGGAAATATTGCAATTTTTGTAGGTGGTGAGAGAAAAGCATTTGAAAAAATTTTGCCTGTTTTAACAATAATGGGAAGAAAAGTGTTACATACTGGTGAGTTGGGCACAGCAAGCACTCTTAAAGTAATTACAAATTATTTAGCTTCAGTGCATTTAGTTGCTTTAGGAGAAGCTTGGACGGTTGCTAAAAAATCTAACCTTGATCTTGAAAAAACATTTAAAGGAATTGCTGCATCATCAGGAAATTCATTTGTTCACGAAACAGAAAGTCAGGTAATTTTAAATGGATCTTATAATATTAATTTTACAATGGATTTAGTTTTAAAAGATACAGGTTTATTTGATGATCTAGCGAAAAAGTTAAATGCTCCACTAGAGATATCTCCAAAAGTTGTTGAAATATTTAAAGATGGACAAAAAAAATATGGATCTAGAGCGTGGTCTTCTATGATCGTAAAAAGGATGGAAGATTTAAACAATATTGATTTTAGAGCTAATGGTTTTCCAGATGAATTAATAGATAATGAGCCTGAGGAAAAAGGCTATGAAATATAATATGTGAAATATGCATCTGATTCATAGAGGAATTGTTAATAAAAAATTTTTAGAAAATAATATTATTTCTTTTAAAGAGTCATTTAAAAATGGATTTGGAATAGAAACAGATATTCATGCATCAAAAGATGGAAAGTTTATATGTTTTCATGATTATACCCTTAAAAGAATATTCAAAATTAAAAGAAGTATTAAAGATTTGAATTATCTAAAAATTAAACAATTGAGCTCTAAAAAAAATAATGAAATACCNTTATTAAAAGATCTTCTAAAAATAAATAAAAATAAGCATTATTTATTTATAGAAATTAAACCAAATTTTTCTAAGAAATTACTAATTAAATTAGTGAAAGAAACTTCTAAACATTCAAAATGTGTATTCATATCTTTCAAACATGAAAATATATTTAAATTACTTAAAATTAAAAAAAATATCAAAGTAGGATTATCATTTTCACCATCTACAAGNATTAAAACAATTGTTGAAAAATCNAAAAATAATAAAATNAAATACNTAATATTGGATAAATTTTTTNTAAANAAANAANAGATTAATAANCTNAAAATTCNAAAATTTTATTATACGATTAAAACAAAAGCTCTTTTTAANAAATACAGTAAAAANAATTTAATTTTTGAAAATTTATAATNTTATTTTTTTAANTAATTNAACCTTCCGATTATTTCATCTCTGTCCATGTAATAACCTTGNAGGTGTCTATGNCCTGAATTNGGATCAAATTCTGTTCTTCCATGTAATACTCGTCTATTGTTAAATGAGAATATATCTCCAGGNGCNANCCTGAAATTAATTTGAAATNTTTTNTCATGTAAAAGGTTACCAAATCTATGGTGGGCTTTATATACACTATCCATAACATCAGGNTGGCAATCAAGTGCATCCATTGTTGCAACACTGAANCTGATATCGTGAAAATCNTTNTCTTTNGTCAAACTTATTGCTGGNGCATGGAAACTTCTATGGGACTCTTGTGTGTAATCTTTATCTCTAAANTTAAGNGGAANTTTTACTAATGTTTCAAATATTTCTTTTTCATTTTTTCTNAAATAATNAGCNACTGCAAATCCATCTATTGCTGACGAATTTCCACCTTCAGANTCNTTCACTAAGCAATGTAAAAATTGATAACCAGGNGGTAATTCAAACCATGGTAAATCCATATGGTTTCTTAAGGCATGAGCTGTGTAAGCAGAATTNTTAGGTTTTGGNATATTTATCACTTCAAAGGGTGTTTTAAAAAANGTTTCTCTAGTATGACTNATTCTATTTAGAACTGGGAATGCAGATCTTTTTTCTGTTGGAGNGTTTTTAACAATTGCTATNCCTTTGAAATGNAGAAGTTCTAACCATCTTATAAGACCTNTATCAGACGANATAATTTCATCATGATCAATGCTAATTGATTGGAGGTCTTTCTCTAAAGAACTATCCCAAAGTTGATAGGGAGAAATATATTTTTTTTTATTTTTTATAGTATANCAATTATCTCTCAACCACTTTTGATCAAAATAACTTGTGTGNTCACCTTCGCTCCATTCAATTTTCAATTTACCATCGCTATCAACNTCATAATTTTTTGGATTAATATCTTGAGAAACATTTAAAATATTAAACATTCTATGCCTAGAATCTTTATCATGTGCAGTTGGACAATTATCTCTTAACCACATGTAATTAAATTTACTTTCTTCTCCATCTTTCCATATAACTTTTAAATAAGATGAATTTTTTTCAATTTTAGAAATTATTGACATAATTGATATTTAATTAAAAAAAATGTAATTTTCAATTCAATTAATAGTTGAATTATAATTAAAGATCTTTGCAAGTANCAATCTCACCTGTTAAGAATATTCAAAAAATGGCAAAAATAGAAATCAATAACGTATACAAAATTTTCGGCCCTAAACCATCTGGAGTTTTAGAAATGGTTAAAAATGGCGCAAGCAAAGAAGACGTTCTTGATAAAACAGGACACACGGTTGGTCTTGATAATGTTTCATTAAATATTGAAGAAGGAGAAACTTTTGTATGTATGGGCTTATCAGGATCAGGCAAGTCAACACTAATAAGACATCTCAATAGACTTATTGATCCTACAGACGGAGAAATATTAGTTGAGGGAACTAACGTAATGAATCTTGATCCTCAAAAATTAATAGATTTTAGNAGACACAAAATGAGNATGGTGTTCCAAAGGTTTGGTTTATTTCCACANAAAACNGTCTTACAAAATGTTGGGTANGGCCTTGAAATGCAAGGTATAGAAATTGAAAAAAGAAATAAAGTNTCNATGGAAAAAATTGAATCTGTTGGTTTAANTGGTTTTGAAAATCAATATCCAAATCAACTTTCAGGTGGAATGCAACAAAGAGTAGGATTAGCNAGAGCCTTAGCGACAGATACAGATATTATGTTAATGGATGAAGCTTTTTCTGCATTAGACCCTCTTATAAGAAGTGACATGCAAAAACAATTGATAGACCTACAAGCAGAATTAAAAAAAACAATCGTATTTATTACCCACGATCTAGACGAGTCACTTAGATTGGGAGATCATATTGGAATTTTAAATGCTGGAAAGCTTGTTCAAGTAGGCACTCCAGTGGATATAATTATGAATCCTGCTGATGAATATGTTGAGGCATTTGTAAAAGATGTAAATAGAGCCAAAGTTATCAAGGCAAAAGTTATAATGAAATCAATTAATGAATCGGATGGCATAGAAAAATCAAGCTTAATTAAAGTAAACGAGGAAGAATTTATTGAAGAATTCCTACCAAAAGTAGTTTGTTCTAATTCAAATTGTGAAGTAGTTGATAAACAAGGTAATACAAAAGGATATATATCAAATAGAGAATTACAAAGTTCTTTGACTAAATCATAATTATTTATACTGTGAATTTATGAAAAAAAATTTGAGTAATATTATTGATTTAGATAAGTATCCAATACAAAATCTTAAATCTCCAAAAATAAAAACTATTGTAGAAAAATGTAAAATTGATTTAAATCAAGATAGTTGTGCAACTATACCAAATTTTATTTTGCCAAACTCTCTTAAAATAATGAGAGAAGAATTAGAGAAACAATTAGATGAAGTTTTCATGTCTAAAGAGAGTATTAATGCATATCTTTATGCCAAGGATGACCCAGGCCTGCCAAAAGATCATCCAAAAAGAATTTTTATGAATAGATACAATGGATATTTAAATTCTGATTGTTTTGCAGAAAACTCTGAGATGAAGTTTCTTTATGAAACGGAGGAATTACTTCAATTTGTTTCAGCTTGTCTAGGTATTTCTCCTATATATAGATGGGCAGATCCATTAGCATGTCATGCATATAATGTAATGAAACCAGATGGAATTTTGCCTTGGCATTTTGATAGTTGTGAATTTACTCTTAGTTTAATGATACAAAAACCTGAGGAAGGTGGAATATTTGAATATTGTCCAAATATAAGAGAGCCCGGGAAAGAGAACTTCGAAGAAGTTAAAAAGGTTCTTAATGGAGATCGTTCTAGAGTTAGACAGCTTGAGCTTGAGCCCGGTGATTTGCAAATTTTTAAAGGTAGATTTACATTACATAGAGTTACTAAAATTGAAGGTGACTCATCAAGATATATGTGCATTCCCGCTTATGTTTTGGATCCCAATAGAGTAAATACACCGGAACATTCTAAAGCAATTTATGGAAAAGCACTTCCAATACATTATGAGAGAAATACAGCCAGGCTAGATGGTCTTGCAGATTAATGTCTGAAATAAATAGTCTATCTGATATTACTAATCATGGCTTATGTATTGGCTGTGGAATGTGTCAAAGCCTCGTTGGTAAAGATAAAATTTCAATATCAATGTCTGATAAAGGGAGATTAGAGCCTGAAGTAATAAAACCTTTAACCAATTTAGACTTTGAAAAAATAAAAAAAACTTGTCCTGGTGTGATTGTTCAAGGACTACCTGAAACTGAACAAAGTAAAAATTCAAAGCATGATTTAATCTGGGGATATTATAATTCTTTGTTTTATACTTGGTCTACCGATAAAGATATTAGGTTTCAAAGTTCTACAGGAGGTCTACTAAATGGTTTATCTTTATATTTATTAGAAACAAAAAAGATTAATTTTATTCTGCATACCGCAGGAGATCCAGATCATCCGATGAGAAGTCTTCCTAAATTTAGTTACAACAAAAAAGATTTATTAAATTGTGAAAGTCGCTCAAGATATGGACCCGCATCTCCATTAAGTAAATTTAATGAGGCTTTAAATACAAACGAAAATTTTGCATTTATCGGAAAACCTTGTGATATTTCTGCAATAAGACAACTTTCCAAGATAGATGAAAGAGTAAATAAACAATGCAAATATTTGTTAACGCTAGTATGCGGTGGTTCCACTGAATTTACTAAATCTCAGGATTTTATAGACAGCTTTAACGTTAAAGAAAATGAACTCGATATTTTTAGGTATCGAGGTTATGGAAATCCAGGTCCTATGTATATTAAAACTAAGAACGGTAGAGAGTATAATAAAGAATATAATTCTTTCTGGGGTGATGAAAGCAATTGGAGGGTTCATTTTAGATGCAAAATTTGTCCAGATGCAATAGGAGAATGTTCAGACTTAGCAGCTTTAGATACATGGAGAGGTGGATCACCTAAGGGAGAGGACGAAGGTTTTAATGCTGTAATCGCAAGAACNCAAAAAGGAATAAATTTATTAAACGNTGCAATTAAAGCTGGATTTATTCAAANAGGTNATGATTTGAGNATTGATGACATAAATGATTTTCAGCCACACCAGGTAAATAAAAAAAAAGCGGTTTATGCAAGACATCTTGGATTAAAAAAAAATAATCTACCAACTCTTCAAACTGAAAAATTAAGAATAAAGGAAATATATGATAATAATGATAAAGAATTTAATTATATAGAAGAAGAAGGTATAAGTAGTAGAGTAGAAAAAATTTAAATGTCATCATTAAAAAATAAAAAGGTAATAATTTCTGCAGGAGCCTCNGGAATAGGTTGGGCAATAGCTAANGTATGTCTTGAAAAAGGTGCAACCGTTTATATCTGTGACATTAATAAAAAATATTTATTAAAAGCAAAAAAACATAAACAAAATAATAAAAAACTTTTTGTTTATGAGTGTGATGCCTCTAATGAAAAAGAGATAAAAAATTTATTTTCTAAAATAAATAAAAAGACAAAGAAAATTGATTGCTTAATTAATAATGTAGGAGTTGCTGGGCCCACAGGAACAATTGAAAAACTTTCATCACATGACTGGGAAAATACTCTTAGAGTCAATGTTATAAGTCATTTTCTATTTTCTAAGTTTGCAATTCCAATGTTAAAAAAAAACAAAGGTGGTTCAATAATTAATTTATCGTCTACTGCTGGAATATTTGGTTTCCCATTAAGATCNCCNTATGCGGCGAGCAANTGGGCGATTGTTGGAATGACCAAAACACTATCAATGGAATTAGGTAAGTTTAAAATAAGAGTAAATGCTATTTGCCCAGGAACAATAAAAGGCGATAGAATGAATAGGGTTATTAGAGATAAAGCAAAATTNTTAAAAGTTTCAAAACAATCTGTAGAAAAAGAATTTGTATCGATGACATCTATGAANACCTGGGTATTTGAGGAAGATATTGCTAAAATGTGTAGTTTTTTAATTTCAGATGATTCACTTAGATTATCAGGTCAGATTATTAGTGTTGATGGTGACACACTAAGAATGCACTAAATTAAATACTAAATCGAATTAATAAAATTTATTGAATGATTAACAATTTGATCTGGAGCTTCAATTAAAAAAGAATGTTTAACTTTAGGAATAATANNTAGTTTTGAATTTTTTATTTGTTTAGACATTTGTTTATTATGAAATGGTGAGCATCCACCATCGTTCTCACCTGTCATAAATAAACATGGATTTTTAATTTCATGGAGCCAGCTTATCATCTCTGTCTCTGCATAAATTTTAAAAACATTAATAAAAACATCTTTGTCAGTATCTATTACTTGTTTTAANCGTCTAGAAACCAAATCANAATTTTTTGATATAAATTCATCANTGAACCATCTTGATGTTAAATTTTCNAATGTTTGCTTCACNCCTTTTGTTTCTAGATCAGAAATNACATTCCAAACTTTTTTTTTTGTCATCNTCAGACCTGCCTGCAACAGTAGAAAGCATACCAACAGATAAAACTCTNCCAGGATATTTTCTTGCATAAGCTGGTGATATCATTCCTCCTAATGAATGACCNAAAAANTGTCCNTTTTCAATTTTTGTTTTTTCTCGCACTTTTTCTAAATCAGAAACAAGATCATCAAGATTAAAATCTTTATTTGTTACAGGCGACTTTCCATGTCCTCTTAAATCATAAGTGACAACTGTAAATTTTTCTGCGAGTTTAGGTGTTATAAATCGCCAAGCATCCTCAGCAGCACCTACTCCATGTGTTAAAAATATTGCTGGTCCGGATCCTACTACTGAATAATTACANTCTAATGCTGTTGAACTCATTNNTATTTATGCAACTTGAGCATTTGACTTTTTAAAATATGGGATAACGTGCTCACCAATTCTTTGCATTGATTGTACTAAATCTTTATGTGATTGACCAAAGCTGGAGCTAAGNATAATCTCATCTACTCCGGACTCTGCGTAAATACTGAGCTTATCNATCATTTCATTTAAAGTACAAATCAAAAGATTATCTTTAAGTTCNTCTAAAGATTGTTTTCGTGGAAGTGGTTCAACGCTNCCTTCTTTTACTTTNCCNGGACCTGTAAACATATTATCAAATCTCTTATAATATTCGTANGCCAATTTAGTTTTTTCTCGAACATCATTATCGTCTTTAGCNAAATAGGCCATCCTTTGCATAGATAGCTTTAATAATTTTCCTNTTTCACCTAATATTTCACATCCTTCTTTGAATGCTTTTACTCTACTTAATAAAAGATCTTTAGTTCCTGACAAGACAGTCGATTGGACATGAAATCCTCTTGAGGCAGCATCTTTGATACTTTCTAAATTCATTGCAGCAATCATCATCGGTATAGGATTGCTTATTGGTCTTGGCATAATTGTTATTGGTTCAAAATTATAAAATTTCCCATGATATGAAACTTCTTTGTCTTTTAATAATAATTGCAAAACTTCAAGTGACTCTATAAATTTTTCTTTGGAGGTTTCTATTGGGGTTCCTAATCTTTTCATTTCCCATGGAAATGCTCCTCTGCCTACCCCAAGTATTAATCTTCCATCTGTTAGTATATCTGCTGAAGCTACTTCACCTGCATAAGTTCTCATGTCATGAACTGGCAAAACTACTATTCCGGTTGTAATATTAATTTTTTTTGTCATTGAAGCAATTTTAACAGCCATTTGTAAAGGTGAAGGCATCATCAGTAAATTTATTAAGTGATGCTCAGGAATTGATACCGTTGTATAACCAAGTTTTTCTGCTAGGACACTTTCTTGTAACATATTCTCAAAATGGATTTTTGAGCCAATATTTATGTTTGGCATATAGCTTGTTAAAAAATGATTAAAGTTCATTATTTTAATTTATCACTTTAAATTTTTATTTCATTATTTTTAATTTCTAAAAATGGAAAATGAGATTCTTTAAAATGTATATTTTCTGCCTTTTTCAAAAAACTTATATCATCTAACAGTCCAGCATACAGGTAATATTTTTTATATTTTTCTACAAATGTTAAAACAGGTGCTGCACATTTTTCACAAAAGTGTTTTTTAATTTTGTTACCACTGCCTCCAAAATGTTCATAAATTTTTAATTTTGATTTATTGATATTTATTGCTCCATCTCTTAGTAAAATGATTGTCATAATCCCACCCAATTTTTTTCTACAATCTATACAATGACAATTAAAAACCAGTGGTTTTTCATCTAATTTAACAGTGAATTTAACTTCTCCACATACACATCCTCCAGTTTTGTTTATAAAAATTTTTTCTTTCACTATTTTCTTATTAAATTTTCGTATTTTTTTCTTAATATTTGTAAATCTACCAAGTATTTATCTCTAATATTTGAAAGTTTATTGATTGACTTACCTTTTGCTTGTTTTTTAGTACCGGATATAAGCCTATTGGATAATTTTTTTGTAAGTTTAGGAGCTTTTAATTTAGTCCAAGGCAATTTAAGAGCTGGTCCAAATTGTTTTAACATGTGACTCATGCCAGCTTTTCCTCCTGCAAGATGAAAAGTAAGAAATGTACCCATTAATGAGTATCTTAAACCAGGGCCATCCTCAATTGACCTATCTAAATTTTCAGTTGAAGCATAACCATCGTTAATTATATGTAGCCCCTCTCTCCAAAGAGCTTCTTGCAATCTATCAGATAGATATCCAGGCAATTCTTTATTTAATAAAATTGGATTCATCGCTAATGATTTATAAAAATTATTGGCAATATTCATAAATTTTTTCTTTGTTTTTTTACCTGGTACAATCTCGACTAAGGGTAACAAATAAACAGGATTAAATGGATGTCCAATAATACCTCTTTCTGGATTTAAACATTTAGAATAAATCCTTGTTGGTAATAATCCAGATGAACTTGAAGAAATGATCACATTACTTTCAGTAAATCGTGAAATTTTTTTAATCAATTCTATTTTTAATGCATAGTTCTCTGGTGCACACTCTTGGACAAAATCGACATCTATTAAGGCATCTTTAAGATCAGTAAAAAATTTAAGATTTTTTAGATTTAATTTTTTTTTATTAAATAATTTTTTTACATAAGGNCTGGCTCTAATAATTTCTTTAAATAAATTTTTTTTTAATTTGAAATCTTTATCATACGCTTGAACAATTAAACCATGAGCAAGATATCTGATTATCCAGCCAGTACCAATTACACCGGTACCAATTACTGCAACTTTTTTAATTTTTGACATTACTTGTGTTTAACAAGTTTTAATTTTTCTCTGGTTTCGGCAGGTGTCATAATTGATGCGCCTAAGTCTGTAGCAATTCTTATAGCTTTTTCAACTAATTGNGCATTTGTAGCTAATTTGCCTTTTGATAAATATAAATTATCCTCAAGTCCAACTCTAGGATTTCCACCCATAACTATTGTTTGAGCAACATATGGCATTTCNTTTCTTGAAATNGCAAAACCTGACCATACTGCNTCATCTGGCATNATATCTTTCATNGCTTGCATTGCCAGAGNTGTAGCCGGTGCACCCCATGGAATTCCTAAACACATTTGAAAAAGTGGTGGATCGCTTAGAAGACCTTCCTGATAAAGTTGTGCACCAAACCACATATTTCCTAAATCGAAAGCTTCTATTTCTGGTTTGACTTTTATTTCTTTTAATTTTTTTGCAGCTTTTCTTAAATCGTTTGGAGTATTTACAGTTATAACTGAGCTATCTCCAAAATTTAAAGTTCCAGCATCCAAGGTACAAATTTCTGGAAGAAATTGTTCCGCATTAGCTATTCTTTCCATAACATTTGCCATATCTGTCATTGGTCCAAAATCTAAAGGGTTTTTACCTTGTCCAATATCAAGATCTCCTCCCATCCCAGTGGTTAAATTTAATATAACATCCTGATCACTTGATCTTATNCTGTCTACCACTTCTTTATATAACTCTAATCTTCTACTTGGAGTTCCATCCTCTTCTCTTACATGAATATGAGCAATTGCTGCTCCAGCTTTTGCAGCTTCTATTGATGCTTTGGCAATTTGCGNNGGTGTTTTTGGAAGTTCNGGATGTTTGCTAGCTGTATCACCAGAACCAGTCACAGCACAAGATACAAAAACTTTGTTGTTCATAATTTATTTTTCAACTATATTTTAAAATNATACAAATGGAAATAACAGAATTACAAAAAGAATTAGCTGCAACTTTTAGATGGACAGCTAGACTTAATATGCATGAGGGTGTTGCAAATCATTTCAGCGCATGTTTGCCAGGATCAACGGATTTTTATGTAAATAGAGCAGGAATTCATTTTAGCAGAATNAAAGCTAGCGATTTAATACTAGTAAATGAAGATAATAAAAAAGAACTTCAGAACAAGCCTGAAATTATTGATCCAACAGCTTTGAATATACATGGTTCAATTCATGAAAGAGTTCCACATGCAAGATGTATTTTCCATGCTCATTCAAAATACGCGACTGCTCTTTCTNCTCTTAAAGACCCTACTTTAAAACCCATAGATCAAAATACTATGATTTTTTACAACAGAGTTTCAGTTTATAATNAATTTGGNGGATTGGGATTTGAAGAGGAGTCAATCAAAATGGCAAATGCTCTTGGAAATAAACAACATATGATATTGGCTAATCACGGAATTATAACAACTGGGGANACAGTNGCAGATGGCTTTAATTCTTTATATTACTTTGAAAAGGCTGCTGAAACATATCTTACTGCTCTCTCATCAAACCAAGAATTAAATGTTGTAAATCACGATATNGCTGAAAAAACTGCNGAAGAAACAGCAAATTATCCTTTAGATACNGCTNGCTTATTTTTATCTCAAATAAGGTTGATTTTAGATAAAGAAGAACCAGATTATAAAAATTAACATGGANTTAAGTAAATTAAAAGTTAGACGAAGCTTTATTTTTACACCTGGTCTTAAACCAGAAATGTTTTCAAAAGCATTAGATTCTGGCGCGGATATGGTTTGTATTGAACTAGAGGACGGCATAGCAATTAAAGATAAAGATGAGGCGAGAAGTAATACNATAAATGCCTTAAAAACACTTCAGATTAAAAATGATGTAGAGCTAGTTGTAAGAGTAAATTGTCAAAGAACTAAATATGGTCTTTTAGATTTAGAAGCTTTAATTTCGAGTAAAATAAAAATTAAAGCTATAATGTTGCCNAAAGTAAAAACGCCTGATGAAATTTCTTTTATAGATGATTTACTAACTGATTGTAATTTAGATACCGATCTTCATGTAATAATGGAAACCAATGAGGCTCTTGAANATATTTATGATATTGCGCATTCTAGCAAAAGAATAGTTGCGCTATATTTTGGTGGAGTTGATATGGCTGCTGAACTTAGGGTTGAAAATAGTTGGNAAAATTTAGTTTATGCAAGATCAAAATTAGTACATGCNGGAGCAAGTGTTGGGGTAGATGTTATAGATGTGCCCTATTTAGATTTAGAAAACATGGATGGNATGAAAAAAGAAGCTGAACTTGTAAGAGACTTAGGTTTTACTGGCAAAGGTTCAATTCATCCAAAACAAATTAATATTTTAAATGANGTATTTACACCTGATCAGAATGAAATAGATAAAGCTAAAAAAATTATTGACCAATTTAATGAGTCAGATACAGGGTTNGTAGTAATAGATGGTAAACTAATTGAAAAACCTGTCCTAAGAGAAATGCAAAGAAAAATTCTAATAGCGGACAAAATAAATAAAAGTTAAAAAATAAACGACTTAATTATAAAAATGAAATATAAAATTTTTTTAACATTATTGTTTTTNTTAATATGTANTTTTGCCAAAGCTGAAAAAATAGAGAGATTGGGATTTTANAATCTCCAAGAAATTCTAGAAAATGATACTTTAACTTATAAAATNATTAGAGGATGCGTCGCAATAAATTCAGCGGTAACAGAATTAATAAAAGCAGAACATCCAAAATTAGCTAATGAATTTTTTCAATCAGCAAATTATTTATATCCATTTGGAATATTAGTTTTAAAAAAAATAAAAAACTTAGAAAGAGAAGAGGTGGAAAAGATATATTTTTTTGATATTAAAAATCTTACAGATGATTATATAGAGTTCATGAAAAAAAATGGAGAGGCAGAAAAAAGTTTCTTTAAAGGAACTTTTATAGGTGATGATTTAAATTTTTGTAATGAAATAAGAGCCGCAATCGAGACAACAATTGCTGAAACCAAAAAGAAGGATTAGTTTATTCTGATTTTTTAAATTTAGGAATTTTTGACTTTTTCTTTTTCTTTTTCTTGTCTCCAAATTTTGGAATTTTAGATTTTTTAGATTTTTTTTCACCAGTTTTACCTGAAACCTCTTCTGATGAGAATTCGGCAAGCGCCTCTTGAATTTCAACACATTTTTCTGAATTGCAAAAATAAGTGGTTCCGGTTTGGTTGTTGTAAAGATACGCCCCACAATTTTCTAATTTTTTTTTAGTACAATTTGTTGGAACCAATTTAAATTCTGCAAAAGTTAAATTAGTTGTTACTAATAAAAATATAATTGAAAGAAAAAATTGTTTCATAAAACTTTATTCTTAAATTTAATAAATAATAAACAGATTCAACTTAAGTTAGAATAAATTATTAATTATTTTATTGTTTAATTTATTATATTATTAAGCTTATTAACAAACAATTATTTTACCTATAATTTTTATATATAAAAAAAAGAAATTCATAAAGTCTGGAAAAAAAAAATCATACATGAGAATATAAACCTTTAAAGAAAGGGGATAAGTATGAAAATCAAAAAAATAATGAGTGTTGTGCTTTTCTCTTGGTTTCTGGGAATATTTAATTCAGCTTCAGCACAAGAAGTATGTAATGAATGTCTAAGTAAAGTTCCTCAGGACATGAGAGATTACGTTTACAACATGGATTTCATGGATAAAGACCAACCTCTTGGCGAAGCTGTCATGAGAAATTGGAAAAGTCCAAGAAAACCACCTTGGACTATTGGTTACGCAAGTACCTATGCAGGAAATACTTGGCGTAAAGGTGCAATGGAACGATTAATGGAAGTAGTATATCCAAAATGGAAAGCTCTAGGAATGGTTGATGAAATTGTAATAACTCAATCAAACTTAGATGACTCACTTCAAATACAACAAATGAGACAGATGATTGATGGCGGAAAAGTTGATGCAATTATTATCTGTTGTTCTAACATTACTGCTCTTAATACAACAATTAAATATGGTTGGGAAAAAGGTATACCTACCCTATCCTTTACAGGTTTTACAACTTCACCATATTCAATCAACACCTCTGTTAACTACAGATTAGTTGGTTATTATGTTGGAGCTTGGATGGCTGAGTTAATTGGTGAAAAAGGAAACGTAATAGTTATCGAAGGGATTCCAGGATATTCAGCATCTGACCAACAAAATAAAGGTGTATTGGCTGCTCTAGCAGAATACCCTGATGTAAATGTTGTTGGACAGTTAGCTCATAACTGGACTTCTCAAATTGCTCAAAAAGAATTATCGCAATGGTTATCAACAAATACAAAAAAAGTAGATGGTATTGCGGTTCAATCTTCAGGAGAGACTGGAACTTTACAAGCATTGCTTCAGTCAGGTAGAGACCCTATTCCACCTATAGCTTTAGGAGGAGAGTTAGGTGCTCTTTGTTATTGGAGACAAAACCCAGGTTATATTGATGAAGCAATATATGCTTGGCCTCCAGGAGATGAGATCGAGCTAGGCATGGAAGTAATGATGAGAACACTTCAAGGTCAAGGTCCTAGAATCCAATCTATATTGGTTGGTCCTGCTACTAAGAATTTCGATGAAATCA
>PAOP01000001.1 GCA_002708525.1 Candidatus Pelagibacter sp. | reverse complement strand
ATAGAGGACAAATTAAAACAGCAGACTTATCTCAGTCACAATCATCACTAGCAGGGGCTAGTGCGCAATTAACTCAAGCCAGAAGTGAATTGATGATAAATAAATTAAACTATGAAAATATAATTGGTAAACTATTAGATCCTAATAAGTTAGAAAAATCAAATAAAGCAATTGTTAAAGTCCCTGATGAATTAAGTACTGCACTAGAATTATCAATAATTAATAATCCAAATATAAAAATTGCAAAATTAGAATTAGAACAATCAGAAACAGATGTTGCAATTGCTGAAAATGATCTTAATCCAACTGCAAAGTTATCTTTAGAAAGATCATACTCTGATGATTTAAGCGCAACTTATGATGAAAGAGAAAAGGATGTTTTAAAAGCCACCGTAACTTGGCCATTTTATGCAGGGGGAAGTAAAAAAGCGAATATTAATAAAAATTCAAATCTAACTTTTAGAAAAAAGTTGTTACTAGAAGATGCAATTAAAACTACTGAGACAAATGTTGGAAGTGCTTGGGCAAATTTGGAAGCGTCTAAAAGTTTTCTAAATTCTGTAAGAGCTCAAGTTAAGTCTGCGAAAATAGCTAACGAAGGAATTGCAGCTGAATATCAAAGAGGTTCGAGAACAACTTTAGATGTCATCCAATCAAATTCATTATTGCTTGCCGCTAAGATATCTCTTTCAAATTCTGAGCGAAATTATTTAATTGCGCAATATAATCTTCTTAAATCCATTGGACTACTTAATAGCAATCACTTAAAACTTAAGTAAATTAAGCTTTTTTAGAATATTTTAAAAATGTATTGATAATGAGAACAAAATGTGTACATTTAATATCATGATTCGACTGTTAAAAAACGCAAAAAAAGAGGCAAAAAATGACGAAAAATAACTTAAAAGTGGTTAAATCCACAAAAGATAAAGAATTGGAAAGCAAAGAAAAAAATAAAGCATTAGACGCAGCAATTAGTCAAATTACAGATAACTTTGGAAAAGGCTCTGTAATGAGACTTGGTGAACAAAAAGCTATGGATGTAGAGTCAGTGTCTACTGGATCTTTAAGCTTAGATATTGCTTTAGGGATTGGAGGTCTTCCAAANGGAAGAATAATTGAAATTTATGGTCCAGAATCTTCTGGTAAAACTACCTTGGCACTTCAAGTTGTGGCCGAAGCCCAAAAGGCTGGAGGAATTTGTGGATTTGTAGATGCAGAACACGCTTTAGATCCAGTATATGCTAAAAAATTAGGAGTAAATACTGAGGAATTATTAATTTCTCAACCAGATACTGGAGAACAAGCTTTAGAAATTACTGATACATTAATTAAGTCAGGCTCGATGTCAGTTTTAGTTGTAGACTCTGTTGCAGCATTAACGCCTAGAGCTGAAATAGAAGGCGATATGGGAGACCATCATGTTGGTCTTCAAGCAAGATTAATGTCTCAAGCATTAAGAAAATTGACTGGTTCAATTTCTAGAACAAACACTATGGTCATTTTTATTAACCAAATCAGAATGAAAATTGGTGTAATGTTCGGAAGTCCAGAAACAACATCAGGTGGTAATTCTCTAAAATTTTATTCATCTGTGAGAATGGACATTAGAAGAATTGGCGCGATAAAAGACAAAGAGCAAATTATAGGAAATGCAACAAGAGTTAAAGTTGTGAAAAATAAAGTTGCACCACCTTTTAAAGTTGTTGAATTTGATTTAATGTATGGAAAAGGAATTAGTAAAGTAGGGGAACTAATAGATCTAGGTGCCAAAGCAGATGTNGTTGAAAAATCTGGAGCCTGGTATGCATATAAAGGAGAAAAAATAGGNCAAGGTAGAGAGAACGCTAAAATTTATCTTGAGCAAAATCCAAAAGCAGCTGCNGAAATAGAGATGGCAATAAGAGAAAAAGCTGGTGTNATTTCAAAAAAAATTGAAGGGAACCCNCTTAGNGAGGAAAAAGTAGAGGCTCAAAAGATTGAAGAGGAAATTCCTACTAAAAAAAATTAGCAGATAACTTTTAGTTATTAAAAAGGCGCTTGAAAGGGCGCCTTTTTTCCCTTCCAAAGTGTAGACATCAATCNAAAATGCTGTATTTTAAAAAATATGGCAAAAACATTAAACGAAATTAGAAGTACTTTTTTAAATTATTTTGAGAAAAATGATCATAAAATAGTAGACTCTAGTAACCTGGTTCCAAACAATGATCCAACATTAATGTTTGCAAACTCGGGTATGGTACAATTTAAAAATGTTTTTACAGGTTTGGAAAAACGTGATTATCAAAGAGCCACCACATCACAAAAATGTGTGAGAGCTGGTGGAAAGCATAATGATCTAGAAAACGTAGGTTACACACCAAGACACCATACTTTTTTTGAGATGCTTGGAAACTTTTCGTTTGGAGATTATTTTAAAGAAAGAGCTATAGAATTAGCTTGGAACTTAATTACAAAAGACTTTGGATTAGACAAGAATAGGCTGTATGTAACTGTTTTTCATGAAGATGACGAAGCATTTAATTTTTGGAAGAAAATAGCGGGTTTTAGCGATGATAAAATAATTAGAATAGCTACTTCAGACAATTTTTGGTCAATGGGCGAAACAGGACCATGTGGACCTTGCTCTGAAATTTTTTATGACCACGGAGATCATTTAAAAGGGGGTTTGCCAGGGACAAAAAATGAAGATGGAGACAGATACATCGAAATTTGGAATTTAGTCTTTATGCAGTTTGAGCAAATTTCAAAAGACAAAAGAATAAATCTTCCCAAACCATCAGTTGATACTGGGATGGGTCTAGAAAGAATAGCAGCTTTACTGCAAGGAACACATGATAATTACGAAACAGATCATTTTAAAAAATTAATTAGCTCAATATCTGATGTAACGAAAGTTAAACAAGATAAAGAAAATTTAGCAAGCTTTAGAGTTATTGCCGACCATTTGAGAGCAAGTTCATTTTTACTAGCAGAGGGTGTGTTACCCTCTAATGAAGGTAGAGGATATGTTCTAAGAAGGATTATGAGAAGAGGAATGAGACATTCTCATTTACTTGGATCAAAGGAACCAGTTTTCTTCAAAATATTTGAGTCATTGAAAAATGAAATGTCAGGAAGTTATCCTGAATTAGAAAGATCAGAATCTTTAATAAAAGAAACTTTAAGAATGGAAGAAGAGAAATTTTTAGTTTTACTGGATCGAGGTATAAAAATTTTAAATGATGAAATTTCAAAAATAACTAGAACGCTTTCTGGTGAGGTTGCTTTCAAATTGTATGACACTTATGGTTTCCCTTTAGATTTGACGCAGGATATTCTTAAAAATAAAAATCTAGATGTAGACCAAAATAAGTTTAATGAATTGATGCGGCAAAGTAAGGAGCTTGCTAAAAAAAATTGGAAAGGATCAGGAGATAGTTCAGAGGAAGAAATTTGGTTTTCAATTAAGGATAAAGTTGGACCAACAGAATTTTTAGGCTATGAATTCGAACATTCCGAAGGCGTAATACGATCACTCACGAAAAATAATAATGAAGTTAAAAGCCTTGTTAAGGGTGATGAAGGTATAATAATAACTAACCAAACCCCTTTTTATGGAGAATCTGGAGGTCAAGTGGGCGATCAAGGTTCTATAATCAGTGGAAATTCAGTTTTTGAGGTTACTGATACTCAAAAAAAATTGGGTGATTTGTTTGTCCACAAGGGAACTGTAAAATCTGGTGAGATAAAAATTAACGACGTTGTAGAAATGAAAATTGATAAGCAAAGAAGAGATAATTTAAAAGCTTATCATTCTGCAACTCATTTATTACACGAATCACTTAGAAGAACGTTAGGTAAGCACGTTATGCAAAAAGGATCACTAGTCGCTCCTGATAGGTTAAGATTTGATTTTAGTCATATGAAACCAATAACCAATGATGAGATGCAAACTATAGATAAACTAGTTAATGATTATGTAGGAAATAAAACTGATGTAACTACAAGAATAATGACGCCAAAAGCTGCGATAGAAAAAGGTGCTTTAGCATTTTTTGGCGAGAAATATGGTGAAGAAGTTAGAGTTGTATCTATGGGTCAAGAAAAAGACAGTTATTTTTCTACTGAACTATGTGGTGGTACACATGTAAAAAATACAGGAGATATTGGAAAATTTAAAACTGTAAGCCAATCCTCTATATCAGCTGGAGTTAGAAGAGTTGAGGCTCTAAGAGATAAACAGCTCGAGGAATTCCTTAAAAATAAAGAAAAAATTTCAGATTTATCTGCTCAAAAAGACGAAGAAAACATCAAAAATCTGTCATCAGAAATAATAAAGCTTGGAGGTCAACCTAACCTAATTAATACAGATCAAAAAGGACTAATCAAAGATCTTACCAAGCAATTAGAGCTACTAAATGTAAAATCAATTTTAAATGATAAATTAAAAAATTTTATTCAAGACCTAAAAGTAAATGGAACAAATTTGAGGTTTCAAAAGGTTCAAGACTTACCACCAAAAGATCTTAGAAAATTAGTTGATGCTGGAAAGAAAGAACTTAAAAACGGTATAGTTATAGTATTTGCAAGCAAAGATGAAAAAGTTGGTCTTGCTGTTGGAGTAACTGAACAATTATTAGAAAAATATGATGCTGTTCAATTTGCAAAAGTAGGATCAGAAATAATTGGTGGGAAAGGTGGAGGTGGTAGAAAAGATTTTGCACAGGCTGGTGGCCAACATTCAAGTAAGATTGATGAGGCTTTTGAAAAAATAAAATCTTTAATTTAGTTTCTTTTTAAGATTTCTGTCAATTTCATCAAGGAATTGATTTGTAGTAAGATATTTTGATGAAGGTCCAATTAAAATTGCAAGATCTTTTGTCATTAAGCCTCTCTCTACACATTCAACACAAACTTCCTCAAGCTTTTTTGAAAAATTAATCAATTCGTCATTTGAATCCAATTTACCTCTATGTGCTAAACCTCTGGCCCATGCAAATATAGAAGCTATAGGATTTGTTGAAGTTTCTTTTCCTTGTTGGTGCATTCTAAAGTGTCTGGTAACGGTTCCATGAGCTGCTTCTGCTTCCATAGTTTTTCCATCTGGTGCAAGCAATACACTTGTCATTAATCCTAGAGAGCCATAACCTTGAGCAACAGTGTCTGACTGTACATCACCATCATAATTTTTACATGCCCAAATATATTTTCCATGCCATTTCATTGCACATGCAACCATGTCATCAATTAGTCTATGTTCATATAAAATATTAACATCCTCAAATTTTTTTTTAAATTCATTTTCATAAATTTCTTGAAATATATCTTTAAATCTTCCATCATATTTTTTCAGAATAGTATTTTTAGTGGAAAGATAAACCGGCCATTTTTTAATTAATCCATAATTAAAGCAAGACCTAGCAAAATCACCTATTGATTTATCTAGATTATACATTGATAAAGCTATACCCGGACCTGGAAAATTGAATACTTCATACTTCTTTTCATCTTTACCATCTTCAGATGTCCATTTAACTTCTAATTTTCCTTTTCCTGGAACTAAAAAATCTGTTGCTCTATATTGATCTCCAAAAGCATGTCTTCCTATGATTAAAGGGTCTGTCCAAGATGGGACAAGTTTTGGAATATTTGAGCAAATTATTGGCTCTCTAAATACGGTACCCCCTATAATGTTTCTTATTGTTCCGTTAGGAGATCTCCACATTTTTTTTAAATTAAATTCTTTAACTCTAAGTTCATCTGGAGTGATTGTTGCACATTTNATTCCAACACCATTTTTTTTAATNGCATTAGCACANTCAATTGTAACTTTGTCATTTGTTTCATCTCTATTTTTCATACCGAGATCGTAATATTCAATTCCCAGTTCTAAATAGGGAAGTATTAATTTATTTTTAATAAAGCTCCATATCACACGGGTCATTTCATCACCGTCTAGCTCAACTATTGGGTTTTTTACCTTAATTTTACTCATTATTTGGTGTATCTTATCAATTGAATTTCTGCTTTTTATATACATATTAATCAAAAATTATCAATTAAACGTTTATGCTAGATAGAATATTCCCAAAAATACACAATGAAGGTTATAAGTTTATTGTAATATTTGCCTTAGTTACAATTGTTCTTTACATTATTCACGGTTTTCTCGGATTTATAGGTTTAGTGCTAAGTATTTGGTGCTACTATTTTTTTAGAGATCCAGATCGTATATCAATAAATGATGAAAGCTATCTTACAAGTCCAGCAGATGGACTTGTCCTGCAGGTTTTAGATACCAATGGTCCTAAAGAATTAGGTTTAGAAGGTAAAAAATTTAAAAAAGTAAGCATTTTCATGAATGTNTTTGATTGTCATGTAAATAGATCTCCTTGTTCTGGAACAATATCAGAAATACTTTATAAACCAGGAAAGTTTTTTAATGCTTCATTAGATAAAGCAAGTGAAGAAAATGAAAGAAATTATTATAAGATAAAAAATTCTTTTGGTGAGGATATTATTGTTGTCCAGATAGCCGGATTGATTGCAAGAAGAATTGTAACAGATACTTCAGCAGATGAAAGTGTGAGTCAAGGTTCAAGAATAGGTATGATTAGATTTGGAAGTAGAGCAGACTTATATTTTGAAAATTATGAACCTTTAGTAAAAGTCAATCAAAAAACTATTGCTGGNGAAACTTTAATAGCAAAAAGATAATTTATGGAGCAAAAAGAAAAAAATTTAAAATTAGTTTCAAATAAAAAAACAAGAGTAATACTTCCAAATATTATGACACTTATTGGTGTTTGTATTGGACTAACATCAATAAAATTTGCCTTTGATGGAAGATTTGAAATGTCGGTTATTGCAGTAATAATTGCAGNTATAATAGATGGGCTTGATGGGAGAATAGCAAGATTAATTAAAGGAACATCAAGAGTTGGAAAAGAATTAGACTCATTAACAGATATAATAAGCTTCGGAGTTGCTCCAGCATTTATAATGTATTTCTGGGCTTTATCAGAAATTGGGAGGCTTGGCTGGCTTATATCCTTGATATATGTAATTTGTGTAGCATTAAGACTAGCTAGATATAATATTTCCTCAGAAAGTGAACCTTCTTGGAAAGATAATTTTTTTGAAGGAATACCTTCACCAGCTGGAGGCGTTTTAGTGCTGATGCCACTTATTTATAGTTTNAGTGAATTGCAGTATTTTAATATGAACTATAATATAGTTGTACCAATTTTTTTTATTATTATTTCTATTTTACTTATCAGTAAAATACCAACATACTCTTTAAAAAGAATTGTTGTTCCTAGAAGTACGAGTATTTTTCTGCTATTTGGAATTATTTTATTTTTTGGATTATTGTTAGTATTTACCTTTAATACTATTTTTATTGCAGGTTTTGTATATCTTCTTATGGTGCCTGCAAGCGCTATCCATTTTTATACAATTAACAAGAATATAAAAGACGATGATANTGTCGATCATCATGAAGACATATTATAGATGAAAGAAAATACGATAGTTTCTTTAGCAGACTCAAACTATTTTGAACTACTAAATGAGCTTATTGACTCAATTAGACAACTAGAAAATAGCAAAAATATTGGTATTTGCATACTTGATGCNGGTTTAAATGAAGATCAATTAAATATTTTAAAAAATAAAGTTGACGATATCAAAAAAGCAGAATGGGATATAAAAGTCGATAATGCAAAAATAAAAGGTAGAGAATGGTTGAAAAGTCAAGTTTCAAGAGCATTTCTTCCAAAATATTTTCCTGATTTTAAAAAATATTTGTGGATTGATTGTGATGCTTGGGTCCAGGATTGGAATTCGATAGAATTATTTTTTAAAGCATGCGAAAGTGGAAAATTAGGTATTACACAAACTATGACACCTGGCTACAGAATAATGAGTAAAGTCAGTTGGGTTTTTGGTAAACTAGCAATAATTAAATCTCAAAACTTTAAACATGCTATAAAATCAAAAATTCCATTAGATAAAGCTCGAAAATTAGCATTTGCACCCCATATTAATATTGGAGTATTTTCTTTAGAAAAAGATTCAAAGTGTTGGGATGTTTGGCAGAATAATCTAAAAAAAACATTGGAACATGGACAGATATTTGGTTCTGAGCAACTTGCGATAAACATAAGTGTTTATATTGATGAAATAGAAACTGAATTTTTACCTCATAATTGTAATTGGTTAGTCAGTAATTTAATGCCGAAATTTGATACACAAAAAAAAATTTTCGTTGAACCTTATCTTCCAAATAATAAAATAGGTATAATTCATCTGGCAAGTGGAATTTGGCAAAATGGAAAAGATATGAGAGCAGATGATACTATAAAGGTTTCTATAAAATCTTTAGATGGAACCAATTCCAATAAATCATTAAGATTTGGAAAAAATTGAAAAAGAATAAAATATCAAAAAATTGGATCATTAAACAAAAAAGAGATATATATGTTAAGCAATCCAAACTAGATGGATATAGATCTAGAGCTGCCTATAAATTATTAGAAATTAATCAAAAATATAAAATTGTTAAAAATGGTATGTCAATTGTTGATTTAGGTTCAGCGCCTGGAAGTTGGTCTCAATATGTTGCTAGTAAATATAAAAATCTTAAATTGTTGACAATAGATTTAAAAAATATGGAAAAGATAAATAATTCCATTCATATACAAGGTGACTTCACAGATATAGAGCAGCAAACGAAAATAAAAGAATATTTTAAAAGTAATATTGATTTTGTAATGTCAGATATGGCAGCAAATACAACAGGAAACAAAAATGTTGACTCTTTAGTTACTGGCGAACTATGCCTTGCAGCATTAAACTTTGCTTGTGAATTTCTTAAAAAAGAAGGTTCATTTGTATCAAAAATATTTATGGGAACCACCTTTAACGAAATTGTCGCAACTGCGAAAAAAAAATTCAAAAAGGTAAATATTTATAAACCACCATCGAGCAGGAAAGATTCTAAAGAGAGCTTTATTATTTGTCAAAATTTAAGATAGTTTACTTCCATTTTTAGAAGAATCGTTTATATAAGGACATGGGTCCTATTAAAGAAGCATTAACGTTTGACGACGTAACATTAGCGCCAAATTATTCAGAAATTCTACCATCAGAGACTATCACCACAACAAAACTTACTAAATCACTGTCATTAAACGTGCCAATTTTATCTTCAGCCATGGATACAGTGACCGAGTCAAAGATGGCTATAGCAATTGCCAAAGCAGGCGGTCTTGGCGTAATACATAGAAACCTTACAATTGATCAACAGGTAAAAGAAATTCGAAAAGTAAAGTTAAAAAAACTCCTTGTTGGGGCTGCTGTGGGCGCTAGTTTAAAGGAGCATAAAAGAGCAGAAATTATTCTTAAAGAAAATTTAGATTTAATTGTAGTTGATACAGCTCATGGACATACAAAAAAGGTGGCTGAAATAATACAAAAGATTAAAAAATTAAAACCAAAAAACACAAGTTTATGTGCAGGAAATGTAGCAACTGCTGAAGCAGCAAAATTTTTATCAAAACTCGGAGTAGATATTATAAAAGTAGGCATCGGCCCAGGATCAATTTGTACGACAAGACTTGTAGCGGGTATTGGTGTTCCCCAGTTAAGTGCAATTATAAATGTAAAAAAAGGAATAGGTAATCGCAAAACTACACTAATAGCTGATGGTGGAATAAAATTTTCAGGCGATATTGTTAAGGCACTCGCTGCTGGAGCAGATGCGGTAATGATTGGTTCTTTGTTTGGAGGGACAGACCAGGCTCCTGGAAAAATTATTAAAAAAAATGGAAAGTATTTTAAGAGCTTTAGAGGAATGGGATCAATTGGAGCAATGAATAAAGGTTCGGCAGATAGATATTTCCAAACAAAACAAAAAGATTCATCTAAATATGTTGCAGAAGGAGTAGAAGGGTATGTAAAATACAAAGGATCTGTAGATAAAATAATATATCAGCTTGTTGGAGGATTAAAGTCATCAATGGGTTATCTAGGTTCAAAAAGAATTATAGAGTTAAGAAAAAAACCTAAATTTATGAAAATAACAAAAGCAGGGTTCTACGAGAGTATGGTGCATAATATTGATGAGATTAAAAAATGATTATTAGAATATTTATTATAATTTTAACTATGCTTTTTTTTCAAGCTCAAGCAAAGGAGAATAAATTTTTCAATGAAGCAAAAAAATTATATGAAGAAAAAAAATATCAAGATGCCAAATTTTTGTTTCAAAAAAATATTGTTTACGACCCAAAACACGCTTCTTCGTATTTGTATTTAGCTAAAATTTTTAAAATAGAAGAAGAAGAGGCAAAAGAGGAAAAAAATTTGAATACGGCTTTGTTATTGGACCCACAAAACGAAGAAGCAATTTACTTATTAATTGATATAGAGCTTAAAAGATCAAATTTTTCAAAAGCGAAGGAACTCAATTCAAATTTCAAGAAAATTTGTTCGACACTATGTTCAAAATTATCTTCAATTGAAAATCGTTTAAAAGAATTTGATAAAAAAGATGCATCTTGAAGACACTTTAGATAAGATTTTAATTGTAGATTTTGGGTCTCAATTTACCCAATTGATTGCGCGAAAAATAAGAGAGCTAGGAGTATATTGTGAGATTATTAGCCATAAAAATATAAGCAATAGCGATGTTTCTGGGCCAAATGTTAAAGGTTTAATTCTGTCTGGAGGCCCTCTGAATGTTTATGAGAGCAATAAAGTAAAATTTGATAAAAAACTTCTAAGATATGGTTTACCCGTTCTAGGTATTTGCTTCGGGCATCAAATAATTTCAAAAGAAATGGGGGGAAAAGTTAAACAATCAAAAAATAGGGAGTTTGGCTTAACAACAGTTAAAGAAATTAGAAGCAGTATTTTAACAAAAGGTTTTTTTAAGAATGGCAAAAGCAATGTTTGGATGAGCCATGCTGATGAAGTTACTACACTACCAAAAAATTTTAAAACCTTAGCAAAAAGCACAAATTCTAAACTCTGTATAATAGAAAATTCAAAATTGAATTTATTTGGAATACAATTTCACCCTGAAGTTTCTCATACAACTAAAGGTAAAATTATTTTAAGAAATTTTGTAAATAAAATTTGTAAAATTAGAAAAAATTGGTCATCAAAAGATCAGAAGAAAAAATTGATAAAACAAATTAGAAAGCAAGTTGGAAATTCAAAAGTTATTTGTGCGTTATCAGGTGGTGTAGATAGCAGTGTTGTGGCTAAACTGATATATGCAGCAATTGGTAAAAATCTTACATGTGTATTTGTAAATACAGGTTTATTGAGATTAAATGAGGAAAAACAAGTAATCAACACTTTTAAAAAAAGATTTAAAATTAATCTGATATATGTAAATGCAGAGAAACAATTTCTAAATAAGTTAAAAAATGTCACTGACCCAGAAAAAAAAAGAAAAATTATTGGAAATCTATTTATTAAAATTTTTGAAAAATATGCAAAAAAAATTAAAAATGTTAAATTTTTAGCACAGGGCACTTTGTATCCAGATCTAATTGAAAGTAAATCTGTCACAGGAAGTCAAACTTCAAAAATAAAATCACATCACAATGTTGGTGGATTGCCAAAAAAAATGAAATTGAAATTAGTGGAACCTTTAAAGTATTTGTTTAAAGACGAGGTTCGAAAACTTGGACTTGAAATCAATTTAAGTAATGAAATAATATCAAGACATCCTTTCCCTGGCCCAGGTTTAGCAATACGAATGCCAGGTATTATTAATAAGGAAAAAATTAGAATTCTTAAAGAGGCGGATTATTATTTTATTAAAGCTTTAAAAGAAAATAAACTATATGATAAGATTTGGCAGGCATATGCAGCATTATTACCAGTAAAAACTGTTGGTGTAATGGGAGATAATCGTACTTACGAATATCTTTGTTTATTAAGAGCAATTACATCTGAAGATGGAATGACAGCAGACTTTTATGCATTTAATAAAACATTTTTGCAAAAAATATCTAACCAAATAGTTAACAATATAAGAGGAATTAATAGGGTAGTTTATGATATTACCTCTAAACCTCCNAGCACTATTGAATTAGAGTAATAAAGTAATATAAATAATTTTATGAAATATTTACACACAATGATAAGAATTAAAAATGTTGAGCAGTCACTTAGATTTTTTTGCGATGGGCTAGGTTTAAAAGAAACGAGAAGAAAAGATAGCGAAAAAGGCAGATATACTTTAATTTTTCTTGCTGCACCGAACGATNAAAATGCTGAAATTGAATTAACTTATAATTGGGATGGAGATGAACTTGGAGAAGGTTCAAGAAATTTTGGCCATTTAGCTTTTAGAGTTGATAATGTTTATGAGACTTGTCAAAAATTGATGGACATGGGTTATACTATTAATAGACCACCAAGAGATGGTCATATGGCGTTTGTAAGATCACCAGACAAAATCTCAATTGAACTTTTGCAAGAGGGTTATTTAGATCCCAAAGAACCATGGGCATCTATGGAAAATACTGGCATCTGGTAATAATTGATGCCATCAAAAATTAATAAAATTATTTCAAAAAAAAATAAATCAAAAATTGTTTGTTTAACAGCNTATTCCAAAAATATTGCTGAGGAACTAGACAAATATATTGATATTATTTTAGTTGGAGACTCCTTAGGTTCAGTATTATATAATTATAAAAATACCAGATCTGTTACTTTAAAAATGATGATAGAACATGCAAAAAGTGTTCGTCAAGGTATATCAAAAAGTTTAATGATAGTTGATATGCCATTCAATTCATNTAANAATAAAAGNGTGGCACTAAAAAATTGTAAAAAAGTTATGCAAGAAACTAAGTGTGACGGCGTAAAATTAGAGGGTGGAACTAAAATTAAAAACATAGTTGATCATCTTGTAAAAAATAAAATTCCAGTTTTAGGACATATTGGTCTTATGCCACAATATATTAAGGGAAAATTTAAATCTAAAGGAAANCTANATAGAGAGAAAATTAGAATTTTAAAAGATGCGGAAATACTTCAAAATGCAGGAGCTTTTGGAGTAGTGCTAGAGTGTGTTACNACTGAATTAGCATCTAAAATTACTAAAGAAATAAAAATTCCAACTATTGGAATTGGATCTTCAGTAAATTGTGACGGCCAAATTCTAGTATCAGATGATATTTTTGGTCTTACAAAATCTAAAACAAAATTTGCCAAAGAGTATATTGATTTGAAAAAATATATAAATATAGCAGTTAAAAAATTTAAAAAAGATGTATTAAATAAAAGATATCCAAATAAAAAATATTCTTACTAAAAATATTTTTTAAATTCTTCATTGACATTGATTATTTCTAAATCAACCATACCACCGATAATCAATTGAATTGCAACTAACAAAATGAAACCAAGACCTATATATGCTATCCATAAGTGTTTCTGTATATAGTTTGCTAAATAAGTAGCGAGCGCACCTGTTAAAACTACTGACAGCACTAATCCAAAAATCATAAAGCCAAAATTTCCTTTTGAAGCTCCTACAACACCTATAACATTATCAAAACTTATTGTTATATCTGCAAACAAAACTTTATAAATACTTTTAATGAAAGAGGGCTCCATTGATTTTTTCTTAGGTGATTTTACTTTTTGAATTTCAAACAAATCTTTTCTTAAATCATTTACTATCCAAACTAATAAAAGNCCACCAAGTATTTTGATGAAGTAAAATTTAAATAAATAAGTTGCAAAAATTGCAAAAATTACCTTAAAAACAAGAGCTCCTACAACACCCCAAAAAATTATTTTTTTTCTATTTTTGGGTACAAAATTAGAAGCTATCAGGCCAATTATAATTGCATTATCCGCTGCTAGAATAATGTCTATGAAAACTATTTGTAATAAAATTAAGGATTCTTCAATCAAAGTGAATATATCTTATTATAATTTTATAATTTTTCAATGAAACTAATATAAATTTATATTGATTTAGCTCATGAGAGATAATTAAATGCATTTTTAAAAAGGAGGGTAGATGAAATGATTCAAAATATAAATTAGTATTTTGATTTTTTTGTACCCTCTATTACATCTTTCAATTCTTGATATTCTTCACAATTGCAAGCTGAAAGTATTTCCAACCTCTCTTTTGCNAGATCTATTCTATTAGTAGCAACATACAACTCTCCTAGATATTCATTGATACCTTTATGATCTGGATCAATTTCTAAACCAAGTAAATAATACTTTTCTCCATTTTCAAAATCTCCAAGTTTACGTGTTGTAAATCCCAAGTAATTTAAAGTATCTGCTTGCAAGGGCTTCTCTTTATTAGATTTAATTAAAAGTTTCTGAGCCTTCGAATACCTTTTGTTTGCCTTTTCTAACTTCCCTTTATTTTCCAGTTTTTTTGCAGCTTTAATAAATTTAACTGCTTTATCATAATTAGATTTAGTATCTGAACTTGATGATCCTGCNGCATGAGCATTACAACTTACAGATATAATTAGAAATATTGTTAAAATTAAATTTTTCATTTTATCTAAACTTCTCCATTTTATTCAAAGGTTTCAAAATTAACTCATTTTCAATTAGGTTCGTTTTTATTGCTTTTGCCGTGGCTAATGAACTTGAGTTATCACCATGTATGCATACAGAGTCTATTTCACAAGGTATTTGCTTTCCACTGTGACAATTAAGTGCCTGATTTTTAACCATCGATAAAACGTGTTTTTTAGCCTCTTCTGGATCTGTTATTAGTGCATTTGACTTTTTTCTAGATACCAAATTTCCATCATCCTCATAATTTCTATCAGCAAATATCTCACNAGCTATTTTCATATCTAGTTTTTTTGCAGCTTGCTCCATTTTAGAACCAGTTGGCACTAGATATATTAAATCTTTGCTTATTTCATTTATTGTTTTTGCAAGAATATTTGCTAGCTCTATATCTTCNCATGCCATATTATTTAAAGCACCATGTGGTTTAATGTGGCTAACATTTTGCCCATGTTGTACAGAAATTTTTTGTAAAATTTCATATTGATCAATTATTAACTTTCTTATTTCATTAGAGGATANGTTTATTCTTTTTCTTCCAAAGTTCTCAGGATCATTAAATGAAGGGTGAGCTCCAATACTGACACCGTTTTTTTTTGAAATTTGTACAACATCATGCATTGTCTCTATATCCCCAGCATGGTAACCACATGCAACATTTGCTGAATTAACAATTTCTAAAAGATCAGGATCATACTTATTTGAATGATGTATTGATTTTTCCCCTAAATCACAATTTATATTGATTTCCATAGTATTAATACTTGAGTATAACATGGCATGATAAAAAATATATTAAATCTTGGTGACGCAGCATTGTACTGCGATTTTGGTCAAGAGGTTAATAAAGAAATAAATTCTAACGTTATAAAATACTTTAAGAATTTGAGAGACAAAAATATTGAAGAAATTATAAATATTACTCCTTCATACAATAAACTAATTATTTCTTTCGATTTAAGTAAAACTAATTTCAATAATATAAAGAAAATTGTAGAGAATATTGATATAAATGATCTAACTAAGGTTGAATATAATACTATAGAAATTCCTGTTTGTTGTGATAGCAGCTTTTCTTTGGATATTAAGAGAGTTTCTAAAAAATTAAAATTTACCGAGGATCAGATCTTAGATAGATTTTTTAATAAAGAATATTTCTGCTATATGACAGGTTTTATTGCTGGTATGCCATTTCTTGGTGACTTAGATAAAAATATGAGACTGGAAAGATTAGAGACACCAAGAGTAAAGGTTCCAAGAGGTTCCGTAGGTATAACAGAACAATTTACNAATATTTATTCATTTGAAAGTCCAGGAGGCTGGAATATCATTGGCAATACTCCNNTAGAAATTTTTGATACTGCTAAAGAAGATAGACCAAATTTAATTAATCCAGGAGATAAAATTATCTTTAAACAAATTACAATTGAAGAATATAAAAATTTTCATGTCAAATAATTATTTTGAAATTAATAGAGCTGGTATAAATACGACATTTCAGGATAAAGGTAGAAACAACCTATATCATCTTGGTATACCTTTTAGTGGAGCAATGGACAATAGAAATTATATTTTATCCAACAAGCTGGTTGGCAATAATTTAAATTCTCCAGTTATTGAGTTTGCATACCAAGGGCCTTCATTAAAGTATTTTGGTGACACTATACATTTTTCAATTACAGGAGATGTAAACTTTAAATTAAAAAAAGGTAATAATGAAATTGATGGTAATTGTTATGAAACTTACTCTTTAAATAATGAAGATGAAATAGACATTATATCAACAAATAGATCTGTTTATGGTTATTTTTCAGTAGGTGGAGATTTTGAATTAAATTATCAATGGAATAGTTGCTCCATAAATACAAAATCAAATATCGGAGCTAACAACGGAAAAAAATTAAATATGGGCCAAAGAATAAATCTTAAAAAAATTAATGAAAACCAATTGAAAAAAAAAATTCTTTACACAAATAATAAAATAGAAAATATTAGAGTCTTAAAGGGAACTAATTTTAATTATTTCTCAGAAAAAGCAAAAAAAATTTTCTTTGAAAATGAATATATTGTTTCAAAACTATCAGATAGAATGGGGATGAGATTAGAGGGACCTAAAATTAATAACATGGTTGATACAAATATTAAGTCTGAAGGATTGTTAAAAGGTGTTATACAAGTTCCAGCAGATGGAAATCCTATTATTATGCTCTCAGACCATGGAACAATAGGAGGTTANCCTAAAATTGCAGTAGTTGTAAGTGCTGATTATGATAAAGTTGTTCAATTACCTCCTGGTGCAAAAATAAAATTCAAGGAAATTAATCTGCAAGATGCTGAAACATTATTTAAACTATATGAGATGGAAACTCAAAATTTAGTATCTCAAATTTAATGAATATTATTAATAAAATACCTGGTCCCTTCTTAGTATTTTTAGGTGCTTGNAGTCTAAGTTTTGGAGGCTTATTAGTAAAGTCATTTGAAGGTTCTACTCTTTGGCAAATTCTATTTTGGAGGTCAGTATTTTTCATATTAGTTGTAACAATATTTCTTTTATTTTCTTATAAGAGAACAATCTTTAATGTGTTATATAAATCTGGTATACCGGGTGTATTAGGTGGAATAATTTTATCAGTTGGTTTTGCNAGCTATGTTTTTGCAATGTATGAAACTACTGTCGCTAATACAAATTTTATAATACAAACTCAAACACTTTTTCTAGCAATTTTTGGTTATATTTTTTTAAAAGAAAAAATATCTAAATTGACACTTGCATGTATAATTATTGCAGTTGCAGGTATTTTTTTAATGCTTGGNAATTCTCTTTCCCCTGGTCAAATGACAGGCAATTTAATTGCATTTATTATGCCGATATCATTTGCAATATTAATTTTAATTGTAAGAAAATTTCCAGAAGTAGACATGGTACCNTTACAGTTAGTGGCCGGTGTGTTTGCGATGATAATAGGTTATTTTATGTCTNCAACAATAATNGTATCAATAACCGACATATTTTTAGGGTTTATTGCAGGTTTTTTTCAATTAGGATTTGGTTTTATATTAATAACTATNGGCGCACGAACAACACCTTCTGCATTTGTTGGNATAATTATGCTNAGTGANGCNGTTTTTGGACCATTGTGGGCATGGCTATTTATTAATGAAAATCCACCATTTATTGTTCTAATTGGTGGAAGCATAGTTATTGCCGCAGTAATAATTCAATTTTTATCAATTATAAAATTAAAAAAAAAATATAATTAATTTTATAAAATAAAAATGAATATTGCTGTTATAGGATCTGGTATTTCAGGATTAAGCGCATCATATTTTTTATCAAAAAAACACCATGTAGATCTATTTGAAAGAGAGGATCACTTTGGAGGACACTCGCATACAATAGATCTATTAATTGAAAAAAAAAAAGTATCTGTAGATATTGGATTCATAGTTTTTAATCATAAAACATATCCAAATTTGATTAAATTTTTTGAAAAAATTGGGGTTGAAATAGAAAAAAGCGATATGTCATTTTCAGTCTCTGTAGAAAATACAAATTATGAATATTGCGGGAAAGGTATTTCTGGGATTTTTACAAATAAATCCAATTTATTGAATCTTAAATTTATTAAGATGTTTTTTGAAATTATTAAATTTTATAAAAAATGTGATCAAATTAAAAATTATAATGAAAAAATAACTTTAGGGGAGTTTCTTAAAAAAAATAATTATTCTAACTTGTTTATAAATTATCATTTAATACCGATGGTTTCGGCTATTTGGTCAATGCCGCCTTACGAAGCAAGTTCCATGCCTTTATCTTTTTTTCTTAATTTTTTTCAAAACCATGGTCTATTTAAATTAAGTAAAAGACCAACGTGGTACACAGTTTCAAATAGAAGCAGAACATATGTAAATAAAGTTTTGGAAAAAATTAGTGGTGAATATTTTAAAAATTATGGAATTAAAAAAATCAAAAGATTAGATAATAGTGTTCGAATATTCTACGGGCAAAACAATGAATTTTTTGATTATGATAAAGTTGTTATAGCAACACATGCAGACGAAGCAATTTCGTTAATTGAAAATCCTTTGGATCATGAAAAAGAGATACTTAAAAAATTTAATTACAGAAAAAATATTGCTATTATTCATACTGACGAAACAATTATGCCAAATAATAGAAAAGCATGGTGCTCATGGAATTCTTATGTAGACCCAAAAGATTTAAATAAAAGTTCATTGACTTATTGGCTGAATAGACTCCAAAACCTTAAAGTAGAAAAAAATATATTTTTGTCTTTAAATCCTATAAAAAATATTTCTGAGACTGAAATATTGAAAAAAGTTGAATTTACTCACCCATATTATGATCAAGAAGCTTTGGACAATCAGGTAAAACTTAAAAATATTCAAAATAAAAAAAATATTTTATTTTGTGGTAGTTATTTTGGATACGGTTTCCATGAAGATGGAATAAAATCTTCTATTGAAATGACTAGAAATTTAGATGATTAAAAATTCAACAATTTATAACGGCAAAGTAGTTCATAAAAGATTTAAACCGAAAAAACATTCATTCGAGTATAAAGTATTTTCACTGTTAATAGATCTACAGGAACTAGATGCCATAGATGATAAAATTAAAATATTTTCTTATAATAAATTTAATATTATAAGCTTTTACGATATAGATCATGGTCCTAGAGATGGGTCTTCCTTAAAGAGCTGGGTAATAAAAAATTTAAAAAAAAATAAAATTGATACGAATAAAGTCAAAATAAAACTTCTCTGTTATCCCAGAATATTTGGATTTGTATTTAATCCTCTAAGTATTTTTTTTATATATAATAAAAAAAATCAGCTAATTTCAATTCTTTATGAAGTTAAAAATACGTTTGGAGAACAACATACTTATATTTTCAAAGTAAATGACTCAAAAACAATAAGAAATGACTGTGAAAAGAAATTTTTTGTTTCACCTTTCATAAATATGAAATGCAAATATAAATTTAGGGTTCTAAAGCCAGAAAAAAAATTATCCGTTATCATCGACCAGAAAGACAATGAAGGAAAATTACTCTACGCATCTCAAGATGGGATAGCATCTAAATTAAATAATAAAAATATCATTTATTCTTATATTTCTCACCCTTTGATGACTTTTAAAGTAATAGCAGCGATCCATTTTGAAGCATTTAAATTGTGGTTTAAAGGAATTAGATTAGTAGAAAAAAATTTAAAAATTAAAAATAACATTACATTTGAAAAATAGTGAAAAAAGTAAATTTGTCTGACAAAATAGTATTTAACTCATTGAGATATATTAAATTTGGTTATTTAAAATTAATTAATCATGATGGAGAAATTTATATATTTGGCAACGAAAATGATGAGCTTAAAGTCAATTTAAAAATTAATAAACCTGGCATTACTTATAAAATTATAAAAAGTGGTAGTGTTGGTTTGGCCGAGGCATATATGCGTGGCGACTTTGAAACGGATAATTTAACAAATTTGATAGAACTAACGGCAAAAAATATTAATTTGATTTATAAATTTTCTGGTATCCTAGATTTTCCTTTATTTAATAAGATTAAAAATATTTTTTATAATAATAATAAGTCTAGAAGTAAAAAAAATATTGCAAAACATTATGATCTTGGAAATGAGTTTTTTTCTTTATGGTTAGATCCTACGCTTACTTATTCAAGTGCGATATTTGAAAATGAAAGAAATGATCTTAAATCGGCTCAGATAAATAAATATAAAAAGTTATTAGAATTAATTAAACCTAAATCTGGCAATAAATTATTAGAAATAGGTTGTGGCTGGGGTGGTTTTGCAGAGTATGTAGGAAAAAATTTTGATGTAGAATTAGATTGTATTACAATTTCTAAAAAACAGTATGAATACGCTTCCCAAAAAATTTACAAAGAGGGTTTAACAGATAAAGTCAAAATTAGATTTCAAGATTATAGAGATATAGAGAAAAAATATAATTTTATTACCTCTATAGAAATGATAGAGGCAGTTGGTCAAAAATATTTAAAAAANTATTTTCAATCACTAAGATCATCCCTTACACCAACTGGAAAAGCTGCCATTCAAGCCATAACAATTGATGATAAGCTATACCCAAGATACAAAAATAAAGAGGATTTTATCCAAAAATATATTTTTCCGGGAGGATTTCTTCCGTCAAAAAAAAGTATTTATGATAACGCCTCTAAATCAGGATTAAAAATTCAAAGTTATAATTCTTATGGATTACATTATTCTGATACACTTAAATTGTGGAGAGATGAATTTTTCAAAAAATGGGACCAAATTTCAAAACAAGGTTTTGATAATAATTTCAAAAGGATGTGGCATTTTTATTTATCTTACTGCGAAGCAGGATTTAAAGCTAAAAATATTGATTTAATTCAATTTTCGTTAAATAAAAGTTANATTAAATGTTCAGCAAAATTAATTTAAATGTATTTTTATTGATAATATTATTTGGAGTTACTACAAGTTGTGGAAATAATAGCGCTATGAAACCAGAAGATTTTAAAGATAAAAAACCAAGATTGATAATTGAGAATTATTTATCGGGCAATGTTAAAGCATGGGGTGTATTGCAGAACAGATCAGGAAAAGTAACTAGACAATTTTCAGCAGATTTAAATGGAATTTGGGATGGGAATAAATTAATTTTAAACGAGAAGTTCAATTGGGATGATGGTGAAGTACAAACGAGGCAGTGGCAGATAAATAAAATAAATGATCATAATTACGAGGGCACAGCGGATGATGTAGTTGGAACTGCAAAAGGGTATTCATATGGTTCAGCTTTTAAATTTGAATATGTATTGCTAGTTCCTGTAAAAGGAAAAGAAATAAAAATTAAATTTGATGATTGGATTTTTCTTCAAGACGATAAGGTGGCAATTAATAGAGCTAAAATGACAAAGTTTGGAATTAAAGTAGCAGAGCTAACTGTGGTGTTTGTTAAAGATTAATCTTTTTTTTGATATTTAGTTAANTTTCTTACTAAACTAAAATATANTTTGCTTGGTAACATNTCAAATAGTTTTAAGGTTAAAGTAAGTTCTTTTGGGAAATGAATTTCAAAGTTATTTTTTTTAATTAAACCATCATATATTTTTTCAGCAGCAAATTGTGGAGTTTTAAGAAATGGCATTTTAAAATTATTTTTATCTGTCATAGGAGTTTTTATAAAACCTGGTGAAACCAAACAAACACGGACATTATGTCTACCAAAATCAAAATATAGACTTTCTGCTAAATTATTTAATGCGGCTTTGGATGGTCCATATCCAGTTGAATTTGGAAGACCTCTATAGCCAGCAATTGAAGAAACGATAGTTATTATACCATTTTTTTTATTTTTAAAATATTCTTCAACTNCCTTAATAGTATTTAATGTTCCAAAAAAATTTACTTTAAATACATTTTCAATTTGTTCTAAATCAATATCTCTTTCTTTTTTAGGATCCCATGTACCTGTCGAAAAAAAGCATATATCAATATTTTCGTATTTTTTTTTGATTTCATTAAATACTTCGTTACATTTAATCTTGTTGGTCACATCTAATGGAAAACTTGATATATTTTCATATCTATCAGATAATTCATTCAAGAGCTCTGCTCTCCTTGCTGATATAGCAACGTTCCATCCCTCATTAGCAAATTTTATTGCTAAAGATTTTCCAATTCCTGTACTTCCACCAGTGATCCAAATAGTTTTTTTATTCATAATATAGTGTTGTATAGTATGATTATGATGAAAAATAAATTTGTATCTTTATTTTTTTTTTTAATCGTTACATTTTCTGCATCAATTATAGGAGGNATTGTATCATCAAAATTTAAAGATCCTTGGTATTCATCAATAATAAAACCTTCTTTTAATCCTCCAGATTGGATTTTTGCACCAGTATGGAGCTTACTTTATTTTTTTATGGCTTATGCAATATGGAACGTATGGATTAAGAGCAGAGAAAAAAGATTAATTTATTTATATTTTATTCATTTAGTTTTTAATACAACTTGGAGTATAATTTTTTTTGGATTTCATAACATTACTTTGGCTTTATTAAATTTAATAATAATAATTATATTTATTGTCATATTGATATTAAAATATAAAAGAATTAGTAATCTAAGTGCGTGTTTAATGATTCCATATTTGTTATGGAGTTTTTATGCATTAATTTTAAACATGAGTTTAATTATATTAAATTAATATGGATGATGTTGTAATTATTGGGGGTGGCATAATCGGTGCATCCACTGCCTATTTTTTGTCAAAAGAGGGTAGAAAAGTTAAAGTTATAGAAAGAGACCCTACATATAAAACAGCCTCATTTCCCTTATCTTTAGGAGGGTTTAGAAGACAATTTTTTCAAAAAGAAAATATTGAGTTAGGCAAATTCGCAAAAGAATTTATATTTAAAATACCCGAACTATTAAAAACTGAAAAAAATCCTAATCCAACAGCTAGTATGGTACCAAATGGATATCTATTAATGTTTGGACCTGAACATGCTGATGAACAATATAGAGCTTTAGAAAATCACAGAGAATGTAATGCAGGAACTAAGAATATCAAAGGTTCAGAATTAACTAATATATTTCCCTACATAAATGATGATGGAATTGAAACTGCAACTTATACCGATAATAAAAGTGAAGGTTGGATAGACCCATTCCTGTTTCATAGTGCATTAAAATCCAAAGCAATCGAAATGGGTGCTGAATTTATAAAAGGTGATGTAAAGAGACTCTCAGAAATTAAAGCAAAAACAATCATATCAGCAGCAGGATGTTGGACAAAAGAATTGCTAGAAGATATTCCAGTGGTACCGCAAAAGCATACAGTTTTTCGAGTAAAGTGTCCAAAGCATATACCAGAAATGCCACTTACAGGGGATTTAACAACAGGAGTCTATTGGCGTCCTGAGGGAAAAGAATATTTAGCTGGATCACCTATTTCTGTTTTTGATGCAGAAGATTTAGAACCAGCTTGGAATGATTTTGAAGAACTTGTTTGGCCTGCTTTGGCTAAAAGAATTCCTGTCTTTGAAGAACTTAAACTGACTGGAGGTTGGGCAGGATATTACGATTGTAATAAATTAGATAATAACGCAGTAGTAGGAAAACATCCTAAGTACGAAAATGTTTATATGGCATCAGGATTTACTGGTAGAGGATTAATGCAAGCGCCAGGTATAGGAAGAGCTCTAACAGAGTTGATCACTACAGGAAGTTATCAAACTATCGATATAAGTGTTTTTGCTGTTGAAAGGGTGTTAAATAGTAATGCTAGACCAGAGCCTTACGTCTTGTAATTTTTTAAATTTTAACTAGCATTTTTNCAATATTTTTTCCGTTAAGAAGAGCAATAAATGATTTTGGTGCATTTTCTATACCTTCAAAAATTGTCTCTTTAAACTTGATTTTTCCTTCTAAGAGCCAATTAGACATATCTGTTTCAAAAGGCTCTATCTCGTTTTGATGATCAAAAATTAAAAATCCTCTTATTGTTAATCTTTTAACTAATACATGAGCCATATTTTTTAAACCAGAGACAGGTGAGGTAGTATTCATTTGGGAAATTCTTCCACAAATAATAATTCTACCAAAGTTTTTCATCTGAAAAATAGCAGCTTCTAAGAAGTCTCCTCCAACATTATCAAAATATAAATCAAAGCCATCAGGACATATTTCTTTAAGATGTAGAACAATATTATCTATTTTTTTATAATTAAAAGCATGATCCACCTTTAAATCATTCATTAACCAATCAGCTTTTTCATCAGAGCCAGTACTAGCAATAACTTTACAACCTAAATTTTTAGCTATTTGGCAGACTGTTGAACCAACACTTCCTCCAGCTGATGATACTAATATTGTTTGTCCCGGTTTTAAATTTCCATGCTTGAATAGGCCAATGTAAGCGGTATGACCTGTCATTCCAAGAGGTCCTAAGTATGCTTGAAGTGGAATGTTAATTGGATTTATTTTTTTTATTTCATTTCCTCCACAAACAAAATTGTCTCTCATTCCATAAGAACTAAATATAATATCGTCTTTTTTAAAATTTTTATCATTTGATATTTCAATTTTACCAATCGCATAACCTTCCATTTCTTCTCCTAATGTAAATGGAGGTTTATAATTTTTTCTTTCAGTCATTCTAGCACGCATATAGGGATCAACAGATATCCATAAATTTTTAACTAAAATATTATTCTTTTCAGTCAAAGATATTNCTTTTGTTTTAATTTCAAAATCACTNTCTTTAGGTATACCAGTGGGTATATAGTTTTTAAGTGCTACGTATTTGCTTTTTAATGACATAAGTTATTTTTTATATTTATATTATACTTTAAAATTTTAAAGTTTATTGTAGCAAATTAAACCCTATCCTTGCAGCTACAAAAATTACTAGTATTGAAGTAATTAGTGCTAAAACTTTTGTTGGAAATATTTTAAGATTTAAAAAGTTACCAATTTGCCCTCCAATTAAAACGGCTAGAAGTAAAAATAAATAATTTTGGATTTCTGCTAAATTTATATTTTTTGTCAATTGACCAATCATTCCAAAAATAGAATTTATTAAAATAAATAATGAAACTAAAGTGGTTATTTTTTTTGGATTTGCTCCTTTTAACAAATAAAGAATTGGACTCAAAAAAATACCTCCACCAATTCCAACTATTCCTGAGACAAACCCTAAAATTATACCAATTGGCAAAGATATAAATACTGGAAGTGATTTATAAATATCTGTTTTATCAGTATAAGTTTTAAAGTTAAATAAAAGTAAGAAGCCCGCAATTGACAAAACAAGAAATAAAACTATTTCAAATAATTCTTTTTCAATTTGGATTGAACCACCTAAATATGCAAAAGGAATAGATCCTATAATATAAGGAGTTAAAAGTTTTAAATCTAAATTTCCAGCCTTAATGTAATTTATTGAGTTTCCAGAAACTACAATAATGTTGCACGCCAATGCTATAATAGGAAAAATATAATATGGAACATCCCAGATTAATAAAAGAGCAAGATAAGTTGATCCTCCACCAAAACCAACACTTGCATAAATTATAGCAGTTACAAAAAAAAGAATTGGTAATATAATCATTTAAAAATTATGAATGTGAATATAGCATTATTAACTGTAACTGATACTAGAACTTTAAAAACAGATAAGTCNGGCAATATACTTGNAAAAAAATTTAAAAAATCAGGACATAATTTAGTTGAGAGGAAAATCTGCAAAGACAACAAGAAAGATATAAAAAAAATATTAAAAAATTGGATTAAAAAGAAAAAATTAGATGTAATTATTACAACTGGTGGAACAGGATTGACTGGTAGAGATATTACACCTGAGGCCATAGAAGAAATTGCTGATAAACAAATACCTGGTTTTGGTGAAGTATTTAGATACGTAAGCTTATCTACTGTTGGGACATCTTCAATTCAATCTAGAGCTTGTGCTGTTCTTGCAAAAGGAAAATATATCTTCGCTTTACCTGGATCTTCAGGTGGGGTTACTGATGCTTGGGACAAGATATTAGTTCATCAACTAGACATTAATCATAAACCTTGTAATTTCGTTGAGCTTTTTCCAAGATTAAAAGAAAAGTAATTATGTTTGATATTTGTTTTTCCATTCTGAGTAGGGCATTCCATAAATATGCTCTCTAGCATCTAAGTCTTCAATTTTTATTCCTTTTTTTTCGGCTTCCTCTCGATACCATTTAGATAAACAATTTCTACAGAAGCCAGCTAAATTCATCAAATCTATATTTTGTACATCTTTTCTTTGTCTTAGATGGTTAATAAGTCTTTCAAATGCCGCTGACTGTAGTTCTTCTTTTATTTTTTTATCCATGATTTGGTACCTTCCTTTTTATTTTAATTCTTAAAGCTAATAATACAGTAATAATTATTAAATATATCAATGGTTCAAAAAAGATAGTCTTAGATAACCAAATATAATGAAGAGAACCAAATATTGCTATTAAATATATAAGTCTATGTAATTTTTTCCAATTATTTTTCATTATTTTAATCATTCTTTGTGATGAAGTTAAAGCCAATGGTATTAACAATAACCAGGCTGAAAATCCTATAAAAATAAATTTCTTTTTAAACACATCATTTATTATTGGATCCCAATCAAATCTATAATCCAATCCAATGTAAGTAAGTAAATGTAAAGTTGCATAAAAAAAAACAAAAAGACCAAGCATTCTTCTGAATTTTGTCCAGAAAGCTAAAGTTGTAAATCTCTTTAATGGGCTCATTGAAAGTGTTAGACAAAGAAATATTAGTGTCCATTCACCAAAGTGATTCATTATCCTTTTCACAGGCTCCGCTCCTAGTTGATTTGTATAAGTATCAAACAAAATCAATATTAAAGGCATCAGACATAAAATAAATACTGAAATTTTAGAATATTTAAGCAATTTATTAAAAGTATTTTTTTAAATCCATATTTGTATAAAGATGGGCTACTTCATTAGCATAACCGTTGAACATTGTAGTAGGTATTCTTGGGCTAATTATGCTTTCGCCTATGACTCTTTCTGTAGCTTGAGACCATCTTGGATGGTCTACTCTTGGATTTACATTTGAATAAAATCCATATTCTTTAGGAGAAGCTTTCATCCATGAGGAAGTTGGCATTTTTTCGACTAGTTTAATATTAACAATAGCTTTTGCACTTTTAAATCCATACTTCCAAGGCACTATTAATCTCAATGGCGCTCCATTTTGATTTGGCAAATCTTTGCCATATAGTCCTGTTACTAAAATTGTTAAATCATTCATTGCTTCATCAATTCTTAGACCTTCTTTATATGGCCAATCAAGTATAGGGTATCTTTGACCAGGCATTTGTTCAGGATCAAAGATTGATGTAAACTCAACATATTTAGCTTTACTTGTAGGAATAGCTTTTTTTAAAAGTTTATTTAATGAGAAACCAAGCCAAGGTATTACCATTGACCAGCCTTCAACACATCTTAGTTTGTATATTCTTTCTTCAGATGGAAAAGAATTTTTAATTTGATCAATTGTTAAGTTCAATGGTTTCTCTACCTCACCATTAATAGTTACATCCCAAGGTGAAGTTTTAAAATTTTGAGATCTTTCTACTGGGTCTGACTTTTTAGTTCCAAACTCGTAATAATTATTATACGTAGAAACAAATCTATACTCAGTTAATTTCAGCTCATTTTCAGTTGTTGATGCATTCGCAGAATTTAAAAAATTATTACCTAGCATCATAGAGCCCGTTGCTAAGCCTAAGTTTTGAATGAATTTCCTTCTATTTTTGTAAATTTTTTCAGGTGTAATATCTGAACTTTTAAATTTAAGCATTTATCCGTTTATAGAAACTCCTTTTAACCACTCACTATCTTTGCCAGAATAATGTTCTTTTTTCCATATAGGTGTTCTTTTTTTTATTTCTTCAATTATATATCTTGAAAGACTATATGCCTCATCTCGGTGTTTACATGCTACACCTATGATTATACTTTTTTCAGAAAGTGGCACATATCCTTTTATATGTTCAATGAATACCGCTAGATTTGAAATACCTAGCACGTCTTTAGCGTCATTATAAATTTCTTTGAAACTTTTTATGACCATCGAATCTTTTACATCGTATGTAATACCTGTCACATTTTTATTTTCGTTAATATCTCTCACAGTTCCCACAAAGTATATCGAAGCTCCAAATTTTTTTGATTTTAAAAAATTTTCAGCATCAGATAGTTTAAGTTCAGCTTCATTTGAATTTATAATTTTAGCGTGTAGCATTAACCTCCTCCAATTGGTGGAATTATACCGATCTTTTGATCTTGTTTTAGTAATTCGTTTTCTTTAATTATTTCNTCTTTTTCAGAACAAAATGATGAATTTTCAANTATTTTTTTNAAACTTTTATTACCACTGAAATNATTGTCTATATAATCGTTAAGCCTATCTTTAACATCACTNACTTTACAATTCTTTTCTAAATTNACATTTATAAAATTAGAATTACTAAAATCTCTTGCAGCGCCAAATAACTCAACTTTAATTTTCATTTTAAAATATATGTTTTAAAAAATCTGGGAGACCATCAGGATTTTTCCATAATCCATTTTTTCCACCTTCTTTAATCAAAAGTTTTATACCGTAGATTTCTAAGTGCGGATTAACAATTTTACTTAAATCATAAATGGTTATCAATGCACTATTCACACCCATAATCGCTTCCATTTCAACACCTGTTTTTGCAAAAGCAGAAACAACACAGAATACATCTAGAGAAAAACTTTTTTCATTCAATACTATTTTGGTTGCAGTATGATCAATTGGCAATGGATGGCAAAGAGGTATAATTTCACTTGTTTTTTTAACACCTAATAAAGCAGATATTTCTGCAAGTGAGATGGGGTCCCCCTTTGGCATTTTTCTAGATTTAATTAAATCAAACACTTTTTTTCCAACTATAATTTTTCCTGTCGCGAGCGCTCTTCTAAAAGTTTCTTTTTTGGAAGAAACGTCGATCATTTTAAAAGAATTTTTTTCAAAAATTTCTTTTGCCCAATCTTGCAGTTCTTCTTTATTTACTATTTTTAATGATGACATTAACCTCCAGTAGTAGACAAATTTTTTGTAAGTCCCGTTTCCCCAAGCTCTAAATAATGAGACTCTTTTTTAAAGTTTAATTGATCAAGAATTAGGATTTTTAGCTCATTAATTTGATCATCTCTCTGTAATAGATGTCTAATATTTATACCTGTATTTCCGAATAGACATAATCTCAAATCTCCTTTTGCAGTAATTCTTAATCTGTTACAAGATTTGCAAAAATCTTTAGAGTAAGGGGCTATAATTCCAAATTTACCTTTATAATCAGGATGTATAAAATTTTTTGCAGGACCAGAATCTCTACCCATGGTTTGAATAATCCATTTATTTTTATCTAGAAAGTCTCTAAAAATTTTTGATGAAATATGAAATTTTTTAAAATGATCTGAGTTATCTCCTGTTTGCATTAATTCTATATATCTAAAATCAATTTCGTTTAATTTAATAAATTCCAACCATTCTTCAAAATCTTTTTCATCACTGTTAATTCCTTTTAATAGAACAGCATTTATTTTTATATTTTTAAAATTTAAA
>PAOP01000021.1 GCA_002708525.1 Candidatus Pelagibacter sp. | reverse complement strand
TAATGACTTCAAAGGTTTAAAAATGCGTATGCCTGGTTTAGGTGGACAAGTAATTGGTAAACTTGGAGGATCTCCAGTTTCATTACCTGGTGGACAAATATATGAAAACCTTGTTTCTGGTGCAATTGATGCAACAGAGTGGGTAGGTCCATGGAATGACGAAGCTATGAAATTCCAAGAAGCCGCTAAATATTACTACTACCCTGGTATGCACGAACCTGGATCGATGTTAGCTGTTGGTTGTAACAAATCATGGTTAACAAGCTTATCAAAATCAGATCAGCTTTTAATTGAAGCAGCAGCAGCGATGGAAAATGACGTTATGATGTCAGAGTACAACGCTAAAAATGGTGCTGCACTTGCGAGACTGATAAATGACCATGGTGTTAAACTTGAGAAGTTTAGCGACAAGGTTTACGATGGTTTTGCTAAAGCTGCAAACGAGGTGTTCGAAGAAACAAGAGCAAGCAGTGGTCTTGCTGAGAGAGTTCACTCTAGCTTCTTAAAAGCTAGAAAAGACATTGGTTCTTGGACTAACTTATCAGACTCACCTTACATTTCTCAGAGAAACAGAGCATTAGGAATGTAATCAAATATAATTTGATAATTAAAAGGGCCCTATATTGGGCCCTTTTTTTTAGTTTCAAATTAATCAGTAGTTAAGTATTTTAAAAAGTTATGAGTTCACAAAATAGTATGTCAACTTTTTTAAGAATATTGAGTTATTCCGTTCTTGCTTTTACTCTAGCATTTTTAATAAATAATGTCCTTACAGTTTGGAGTGATTGGCCAGGTATAAAGAAAATTTTCTCTCATTATGAATTGTTTGGTTATAAGAAGAAAGTGCTCGATGGATCTGACTTGAATTATGGTTATATGCAAATCGGATTATATTTAATTTGTATCGCAGGAGTAATTTTTTATGTTTTTAAAACATATTCTCAGACTTTAGAGAAAGACTCTGAAATATTATCAAAATTCTCAGCCTATTTAGTAAGGTCATCATTTTGGGCAGTATTTTTAGTTGGTTTAGCTGACTTTATAATTTCTTTTATGGTTGTTGAAAGATTATGGGAAGTCTTATTTAGTCCTGAAGTTAAAGCTTTTATGGTAAAGTCACCTGAAAGAATAACATATATTCATTTCCCAATTATATTAGCTTCTTTTATAATAGGTTATTTTACAAAATCTGTTGGTTTTATCTGGTTAGCTGTTTTAGTTGTATTGAGTGAATTTGTAATTGTTTTATCAAGATTTGTATTTTCTTATGAACAAGCTTTTCAAGGAGATCTAGTTAGATTTTGGTATGCAGCTTTATATTTATTTGCAAGTGCATATGCTTTAATTCATGAGGGACATGTAAGAGTTGATGTACTGTATTCGTCTTTCAGTGAAAGAAAAAAAGCTTGGACTAATCTGGTTGGTTCAGCGTTATTAGGTGTACCTTTATGCTTGATAGTTTTATTTTTAGGATTAAATGGAAAAGCAAGCATTATAAATGGACCGGTCGTTGCTTTTGAAGTTACTCAGCAAGGTTCAAATGGATTATATCTTCTTTATCTGATGGCAGTTTATTTGGCTGTCTTTGCTGTTACTATGTTNTTACAATTTACAAGTTATTTCATGGGAAGNAGTTATAAAATTTTAAAAGGTGTTAAAGATTAAACTATGGAACTATTTTTTTTAGCTGTTCTAGTTTTAATAATGATTGTTGCNTTAGCTTCAGGTTATCCNGTTGCTTTCGCTTTACCAGGCTCAGCGATAATCTCAATAGGTTTAGCTGCTTTTTTTGGAGCTATAGTAGAAGGAGATTCTAGCGCCTATTTCACTGTTGATGGACCTATTGAATGGTTAGTTGCCGGTATCACAAATTTTAGGAGTAACTACTGGGACGTTGAAACTGATACTCTAATTGCGATCCCTTTGTTTATTTTCATGGGGATTATGTTGCAGAAATCTAAAATAGCTGAAGATTTACTTATCACGATGGGACAACTTTTTGGTCCAATTCCAGGAGGTTTAGGAATATCAGTTATCTTCGTAGGAGCATTACTTGCAGCAACAACAGGAATAGTTGGAGCAACTGTTATTGCTATGGGACTAATATCTTTACCGACCATGTTAAATAATAATTATGATAGAAAACTTGCAAGTGGAATAGTTTGTTCTTCTGGAACTCTAGGACAGATAATTCCTCCATCCATTGTCTTAATCATTATAGCAGACCAATTAGCTAGCGCCTCAGATGTTGCAAATAACTTAAGACAAAATGATTATAAAGCAGTGACTGGTGAATTTAATATGCCTGGTGAGTTTAGAGTTGGTTCATCTAGTGCAGGAGATATGTTCCTAGGTGCTTTACTGCCAGGATTGGTACTTGTAGCATTGTATATGATATATGTATTTATTTATGCAAGAATTAAAAAAGGTGTTGCACCTCCTGTACCATTTAAAGGAAATTTTGATTTTAAATTTTGGTTAAGAGTTGTTGTTATTATTATACCTCCTCTTGCACTTATATTTGCAGTATTAGGATCAATTTTAATGGGTATTGCAACTGTGAACCAGGCTGGTTCCATTGGAGCAATTGGTGCTACTTTAATGGCAGGATATAGATTATTTGAAGGNAAGAAAAGTGCATTTTATCCTTTAATACTTATAATTGGATCACTTATACCTATCGCCTATCTAGCGTCGACTTATGAACTTAATGTTAAAAATTTAGAGGAGCGAGACTTAGGAGCAATCTATATAACAACTTTTTTTGTTGCGATACTTGTTTTTGGGATAGCATGGAGTTTTTGGAGAAGTTATAAAACAGAAAATGTTTTGAAAGAAGTTGTAACGGAAACCTGTATTACAACTTCAATGGTTTTCATAATTTTACTAGGAGCAGCAATGCTTACCTCAGGCTTTAGAGCCTTTGGTGGAGAAGAATTGGTTAGAGATTTTCTTCAAGATCTGCCAGGGGGTTTTTGGACTCAGTTTATTGTTGTAATGATAGTAATCTTCCTATTAGGTTTCTTTTTAGACTTTATAGAAATAGCAGTTGTAGTAGTTCCTATTATTGCACCAATATTGCTTGCTGAGACAGGCGCCAATGTAACTGCAGTATGGCTAGGAGTAATGATAGGAGTAAACTTACAGACATCATTCTTAACACCGCCATTTGGATTTGCGCTGTTCTATCTAAAAGGAGTAGCCCCTAAAATTATTCAAACACTAGATATCTGGAAAGGCGTTGTACCTTTTATTGTCTTACAGCTAATAGGCCTTGGTATTGTTGGTTTTTATCCAAGTCTTGTAAATTATCTGCCNAANAGAGTTTANTTAACNTCNAATGTTGCNCCACCNCCAATGAACCCNAAACTTCAATANTGTTTGCANGANTACAAATTTGCAAANTTTNANANNAATGNAGANCAAATNAAAAATAGTATTAANGAATTTCGATGATATTATNTTAGCAAATTTNCCNGCAGANAANTTNAGTTATTTCCAACGTCATGTTGATAATTCNAAATATTCTTTTGANCTAGTNGANGAAGTNNANAGNGCNCAANCAATCTANGATGATTATGCNNTTGATTATAGAGANTTACATTTNANAACNAGAAAAAAACAAAAGAAAATANTNAAATTAAATAAAAAGATAGANAAGTNTAAAGCTGAAATAAGAAATCTNGANGANGANGATGTNTCAGATAAAAATAAAATTTTNCANAAAATTGAAAATGTTAANCTNGAGATAGAGGAAATTCAAAATCAAATACCTCAAGAATGGAAAGCTAAAAATGATGAATTTAACAAAATTAATAAAGCAAAAAATTTAGCTGTCAAAAAATATAAAAAGACAGTGGATAATGCGTATGAAGACTTAATGTTGATTAAAGATTTTATAAATGATGGAGAGAAATTTGAGGAATTGAATCAAGATATGAAGCTTCTAAAATCTAAGATTGATAACAGAGGTTATATTGATGCAATAGAATTTATCGATAATATTTTTGAGAAAGTTGGTGAAATTTCAGGATCGGATGAATTTGCTGATAAACTTGATTATTTAATTACCCTGATGGATGAAGATGAAGTTGATTTTGAGAAACTGCAAACTTCTACTAACGATACTTTAGTATTATTTGAAAAAGAAATTACTTGGAGAAAAGACTTTAAAAAGAAACATATGGATACAATCAATGCTCATGATAAAGCTATTAGTGATACGATTGGTCTAAGACTTCAATCTAAACTGACAAAAGATCAAGCAATATATGTTTCAAAATGTAATTCAATACATAGAGATATATCTTTAAACTTTTGATTATTTCGTTATATCGTCTATCTTTTTTGATCTTGAATATAGACCTAATTTTTCAGCTTTAGATTTTAATTCCTCATTTACTCTTTTTAAATTAGGTACATTCAAATTTAATTTATTTGCAATTTCAATTATTGAACCAATTATTGGGTCAATTTCTAAGGGTTTGCCCGCGTTTAAATCTTGCGCTGTTGATGGTCTATGACCAATTATGGATGTGCCACCTTTAATTCTATCTTCAATAGATATATTGAATTTAACACCTATTTTTTCTCCAACAATTTTACATTCTTCCATTAAAACTTTAATTAAATTGTAAGTCTTGGTATCATTACCCATTTCATCCATCGTTTTATTTGTTAAAGCGCTTACAGGGTTAAATGAACAGTTTCCCCAAAGTTTGATCCAAATTTCATCCCTCAAATTTTTTTTCTGAGGTGCTTTTAGCCCACCTTGGATAAATAAATTTGATATTTCTTTTAATCTTTCTGATTTTGTACCATCTGGCTCCCCTAGGGAAAATCTTTCACCATTACCATTGTGTCTGATTACACCTGGTTCTATTATTTCACATGCTGGATAAACTACGCAGCCAATTGCTTTTTCTGGTCCAATTGTTTTCCAGATCTTTCCACCGGGATCTACTGTTTCTACATAACTATTGTCGAGTTTAGTTCCAGAATTAGCTTTATAAAAATACCACCAAGGAAGACCATTTATGGCACAGATTACAGAAGTCTTCTCGCCTATAATTGGTAATAGACTTTCTGAAATTTTACTAATTGCATTGGCTTTTATAGAAATAATAATAAAGTCTTGAACCTCTAGGTTCTTTGGATCATCAGTAACATTAAATTTAAAATTAACTTTCTTATCATCCCTAATAAATGTTAACCCTTTCTCTTCGATAGCTTTCTTATGTTCTCCTCTTGCAATTAAAGAAACATTTGCTTTAGTTTCTTTGAGACTACTTGCAATAAATCCGCCAATCGATCCAGCTCCAAATATACAAATTTTAGTCATTATCCTGTAAGTCCAAATTTTTTCGCTAATGTATTTCTTTGAAGTTTACCTGTTGCTCCTTTTGGAATTTCCTCTACAAAGAAAATTTTTTTTGGAACTTTAAACTTTGCTAATTTTTCTTTTGCATAATTTTTAACATCATCCTCAGAACAATTTTGATTCTCTTTTATTATTATTGCTGTTGCAATTTCTTCTCCTAAAATTTTATCATTATACCCAAAACAAACAGCAACTTCTATTGCAGGATGATCCATTAATACATTATCAACCTCTAGAGGAGATATTTTTTCCCCACCTTTATTTATTATTTCTTTTAGCCTACCTGATATTTTTAAATAACCTTCTTGATCAAAATAGCCTTGATCACCAGTTCTAAACCATCCATTTGAAAAACTAGTTTTGTTAGCCTCTGGATTATTTTCGTATCCTGATGTTACGTTAGTACCTTTTATACAAACTTCCCCCTCTTCCCCTTGATTTAAAATTTCATCTTTTTCATTCATAATGCAAACTTCAGGACCAGCTGGAATTCCAACAAAGCCTGGCTTTTGTTTTTGTGGTGGCAAAGGATTAGAAGTCATTTGATGAGTTGCCTCAGTCATTCCATAAGCCTCTATTACTGGACATTCAAAAACATCATTTAATTTTTCAAATATTGCAGGAGGCAGAGATGCGGAAGACGATCTTAAAAATCTTAACTTAAGATTTTTTGCCATTTCTAAATTTTTATTTGCTCTCATCAGAATAGTTTGATGCATAGTAGGTACACCCGAATACCAGGTTATTTTCTCAGAGCTTGCTAATTCTAAAAATTTTAAAGCATTGAAACCTTCACTGGCACAAACTGAAGCGCCTACCTTCATTGAGGCTGCTAATACTGCTATTAATCCATGTATATGAAATAATGGCATTATATTCAGACAATGATCTTCCTTAGTAAGTTTTAGGCTAGACGAAATATTCGATGAAGATGAGAAAATATTGGAATTTGATAGTGGTACGATTTTAGGTCTAGATGTAGTTCCTGAAGTATGAAGAACCAAAGCTTCATCATTTTCTTCTGGTAAATTGTATTCGCTTTGATTATCGAAAAGATCAAAAAAACCTGTTGGTTGGTTTTTACTAGTTTTAATCTCAACTAATGGAATACCAATTTTTTTTGCTATATCAACAACAGAATTTTTTGAGTTTTTTTCAACTATAACAATTTTTGGTTTAAGGTCTTTAAGATAAAACTCATATTCTTCTGATTTATAATTTGGGTTCAAAGGAGCTGCCGACATGTAACTTGAAACTGCCAGAAAACTTGTTGCCATATGTGGCCCATTTGGCAACACTATTGCAGCCCTATCTGTATTACTGATTTTATTTGCTGATAATTGTCCAGAAATATTATGAATTAGTTTTTTTAAATCTTCGTAGTTTAAAGGCAAATTATCTTTTGATGTAATAGCTATATTTTCGTTAATTTGATAATCTATAATATTCCTTACAATTTTTTTCATAGCAATTAATAACCTTTTGCGTAACCATCTTTTCTTGGATCAGAACCACCAGTTAAATTTCCAGATTTTCTATTTATCTTTATAGCTTGTCCACCTCCATGAGTACCATCAATAATTTCTACGATATGTCCAATTTCTTTTAGTCCTTCTGATATTTGTAGAGGGACAGAACTTTCTAATTTATAAACATTATTGAAGTGAAAAGCTCTAGGAAAACTGATGGCTTCTTGAACACTAAGATTATAGTCTAAAACACTATTTAACACATGAACTTGACCAACAGGCTGATATTGTCCACCCATAACTCCGTAACTTAAAGAGCATTCACCATTTTCATCTAAAACCATTCCAGGTATAATTGTGTGCAGAGGTCTTTTTAATCCTTGAATACAATTTGGATGATTTTCCTCTATTCTAAAATTAGTTCCTCTATTATGTAAAACAATTGCCGTTTTTTCTGTTGTTATGCCGGAACCAAAAGCATAACAGACTGAATTAATCATAGAAACCGAGTTTAGGTCCTTATCTACTACTGATAAATAAACTGTTTCTGGATGGTTAGGTATATTTAAGTCTCCTACATCTGCACACATATTTAAAGAAATTTTATTTAATAAATTATTTATATAATCCTCACTTAAAATTTTATCTAAATTTAAATTTACAAAATTTGGATCTCCAATATTTTCTTCTTTAATTTTATAAGCTTGTTTTGTCACCTCTGCTTCAAGATGAAATCTTTCAACACTATCAAATTTATAATTTTCTATTTTTAATTTTTCTAATAATTTCATCATTATAAGCACTGCAATTCCTGGACCGTTCGGTGGGCATTGATGGATATTATGATTTTTATATCTAGAAAAAATTGTATTTGATTTAGTCGTTTTTTGCTTTGAAAAATCCTCGAGGGTATGCAGACCTCCTAATTTATTTAATGAGTTTACAATATCATTAGCGATTGACCCTTCATAAAATTCTTTACCCCCTCTTTTTGAAATCATGTCCAAAGTATCAGCAAGAGTTATATTTTTTTTTAAACTTCCAATTTTATAACTTTTTCCCTCATTAAGCATATATTTTTTTGAATTAGAATTTTGTGATAATTTATTAATATTGTTTTCCCATGCTTTGGCTACAACTTTGGTAACTTTATATCCATTTCTTGAAATATCTATTGCTGGTAAAAATAATTGTTCAAAATCAAGTTTGCCAAAATCTGAGTGAATTTTTTCCCAAGCATCCACAGCACCTGGAATAGTTACAGAGTGGGGACTTGTTAAACCAATTTTGTCAATATTATTATTTTTAAAAAATTCAAAGTTTGCTTTTTCTGGCGCCATTCCAGACCCGTTATAAGCAACAGGATCTTTGCCATTCATTTTAACAATNGCAAAACAGTCTCCTCCAATACTTGTCGCATTTGGCTCTGTTACTGAAAGAATTATTGATGCTGTTATTGCTGCGTCTATTGCATTTCCNCCATTTTTTAAAATTTTCAATGCCTCTTCTGTTGCTAATGGATGGGATGTTGCTACCATTCCATTTGAGGAAATTGCATCATTTTCTTTTGTTGATTGATAATTCATAGTAGTGATTAAATTTAAAAATATAAATGATTAATAAAGCAAATAAAAGTATTTTAATTTTCTGCGTTTTTGCATTTGGTTTTTTNATATCCAANCTNTTAAGATCTATAACGGCGACCCTTACACCAGTTCTTTCAACTGAGTTTAATTTATCTGCTGGTAATCTTGGTCTTTTGGCAGGAGGATATTTTTTGGGCTTTTCTTTAATGCAAATCCCNGNAGGTTTACTTCTTGATAAATATGGACCTAAAAAGGTAGTTGCATANTTATTATTAATAGCCCTAATAAGTACTATTTCATTTGCATTTGCAAAAAGTTTTTCTGGACTACTAATTTCCAGATTTTTTATTGGNGTTGGAGTAGCCGCNTGTCTAATGGGGCCTTTAACTGGCTATCGTGTTTGGTTTGAAGAAAAATATCAACAAAGAGCNAATTCATGGATGCTAATGGTAGCAAGTTTTGGATTTGTAATATCAACTTTACCAGTTCAAATTTTACTTCCTATGATAGGTTGGAGATATATCTTTCTTTTAATTTCAATTTTAATTTTAATAAGTATTATTTTAATTCTTTTATTCATACCCTCTTGGNATAATAATANTCAAACNCAAACTANCGATAAGGTGGGAAAACTCTCAGATGTTTGGAAAAATAAATTTTTTATCAGCTTAATGCCTTTAGCCTTTTTTAATTATGGAGGTGTACAAGCTATGCAAACTCTTTGGGCAGGTCCATGGATGTTAAATGTTACAGGATACTCTGCATTAGATAGTGCAACAGGTTTATTTTGGATAAATATTACTATGTTNTTTGCCTTTATGATTTGGGGATATCTTTTACCAAAACTTTCATCNTTTGGTATTGATAGTATGAAAATAGTAAAGTTAGGTTTACCGATTAGCTATATAGTTTTATTTTTAATAATAATAATGGGNCAAAAAGCAGGNGCTNNTATGTTGACTNTATATATTTTGTCCTCAATTGTCCTATCTTTGACACAGCCCGCAGTTGCTTTGAGTTTTCCNCAACACCTTGCTGGAAAATCACTCACATCTTTTAATGTTTTTATTCATTCTGGAACATTTTTTGTTCAATGGGGNATTGGTTTNATAATTGACTTTTGTGGGAGTATGGGAGCAAATACAATAACAAGTTATAGGATTTCTTTTTCAATATTTTTAATAATTTGTATTTTAAGTTATCTTTTTTTTATTGTTAAAAATAAAAAATGAAAATTAATAAAAAAATGTTTTTTTTATATACGATATCGCTGGTTATTCTAATTTATATTGGAGTTTTAATATCCTTATATTTCTTTCAAAGAAATCTAATGTATCACCCNGTAGAAAATAATTATCATGGAGATGCTCTTAAGGTAAAAGTAGAAAAGGTAAAAATTAAGACTACAGATAATTTAGAACTTCTTGCTTGGTATCATGTAAAAGATATCAAAAAATTTAAGACTATTATTTATTTACATGGAAATGCTGGATCATTAGAAAATAGAATTCATAAAATAAATAATTTTAAAGATATGAATATTAATTTTTTACTTCTTGCTTGGAGAGGCTTTAGNAAAAATAAAGGAGTNCCTACCGAAGGTGGTCTTTATGAAGACGCAAGAAGTGCATTAAAATGGTTAGAAAATAAAGGTATAGAAATAAGTAATGTGATAATTTATGGAGAGTCTTTAGGAACAGCTGTCGCTACTGAGATAGCACAANATAAAGAATTTGCAGGGATAATACTAGAATCGCCGTTCACATCTATGATAGAGGCNGCCAAAACAAAATATCCAATTTTTCCAATTAAATTCCTTTTAAAGGATAAATATGAAAGTGATAAAAAAATCAAAAATATTACTTCTCCAATTTTAATAATGCATGGAAAAAAAGACGATCTAGTTCCTTTTTGGATGGGNCAAAAAATGTTAGATTTNGCTAACGAGCCAAAATTCTTTTACTTTCCAGAATATGACGANCATATGATGGAATTTAACCAAGATTTATTAAATTCTCTAGATAAATTTATAAAAGGTTTAAATTAGAACATAATTTTAACAAATGTTAATCACTTTTTTTTCGTACATTAAGTTGTGAAAAAAATAATTTATTTTTTATTAATTTTATTTTTTCCATCCATTGGAATATCTGAAACAAGTCTAGTTAACCATAAAGATTATTTTTATGTAGGTAAAATGGACTCTTATCATAAAAAATTTACTTTATATTTTAAGACAAGGGAAAAAGCTATTTTAGCTAANGGAGAANATGCAAATTANATAACTGATTACCCNCAAGATTTATATCTNTTTGATCATATAACTAATCAGGATGAGCCCATTATTTCTTACGATTGGTTTCCNAAAAAAATAAAAAAAATATCAAAATTTTATGAATACCCAATGTTCCCNGAAGATTTTGCATATTATTTATTAAATGATAACAACACTTTAGTATTAGTAAGCGCTCAAAAAAAATTTTTTCAAAATTTAAAATATGATATTAGGAATAAAATACTTTCAATAGAAGATAATAAATCAAAGTTAGAATTTATAGTGTCATCTTTAGCGAAAAATTGTGGTTTTCCATCTTTAAAGGAAAAACTTGAATGTAGGTTATACAAACCTTTAATCTCAAGTAACTTAATTAATTCAATTGAGTAAAAGCTTTTGCGAATTGCTCAGCATCAAATATCTGTAGATCGCCTTCTTTTTCTCCTAAGCCTAATGCAATAACTGGTACTTTATATTTTTTTGAAATTGAAATTAATACACCACCTTTAGCCGTCCCATCTAATTTTGTCATTATTAATCCTGTAATAGGAATGACCTTATTGAACTCTTCTAATTGATTAATAATATTTTGGCCTGAAGTTGCATCTAAAACTAAAATTACTTCATGAGGGGCCGAAGTATCATTTTTACTGATTACATTTGCAATTTTTTTATATTCATCCATAAGATTTTTTTTGTTTTGTAGCCTACCTGCAGTATCTATTAAAACCTGATCAACTTGATTATTTTTGGCATATTCCATTGCTTTAAATGCAACCGATGCTGGATCAGATCCTGCCTCTGATTTAACTATATCAACGCCTATTTTTTCTGACCATTTTTCTAATTGCTCAATAGCTGCAGCTCTAAATGTATCACATGCAGAGAATAAAACTTTATTATCAGCCTCTTTGAATATTTTACCAATTTTTCCAATAGTTGTGGTTTTACCAACTCCATTAACTCCAGAAATTAAAATTACATTTTGTTTTTGTTTCTTTTCAAAAAATTCTTTCTTTTCTAGAGGTTTCATTAAACCNATTATATANTCTTTGAGTATTTGATTTACNTCAATAATAGTATCATTCTNAGGATCAATTTTTTTTTGAGCAATAATTGATTTTATTTCTGATGCAGCATCTACACCAACNTCGGAACTAATTAGAAACTCCTCAATANTATCTAAAGTATTGTCATCAATTTCTTTCTTAACTATTATTTCTCTTAGACCAGAGGCTATGTTGTTGGCACTTTTTTTAAATCCTAGCTTAAATTTATCAAATAAACCCATTAGATATTTATTTTAATCTCCTTGATTTGTGAGACAGGTCCTTTCATAATAATATTTTTTTCTTGATCAATAGTAATTAAGAGTTTTCCTAAATTAAATTCTATCTCAGTATTAGTATTCTCTAGATTTTCTAAATTTGCAGCAACTGCAGTTGCACAAGCNGCTGTACCACAAGCTTTAGTTAATCCAGCTCCTCTCTCCCATACTTGAATTTTATAATGATTATTAGTTATTTTTTTTGCAAGAGTAACNTTACATTTTTCAGGAAATAATTCGTGATTTTCTAATTCTGGGCCAATTCTTTCTAGTTCAAANTCATTTAAATNATTTACAAAAAAAATTACATGTGGATTTCCNACATTTACNGCAATTCCTCCTTGCANTTTCATATTATTTTTACCTTTAATTTCTAANCCCAAATTTTTTGTGTCTATTGATTTAGANATAGGTATTTCATCCCAATNAGTTTTNGGTANTCCTATTATTGTTTCAACTAACTGTTCATTTAATATCTTTGACTTTAATTCTCTTGATGAAACAATTAGATTTATTTCACNTTTATTTGTTTCTTTTGATAATAAGTAAGCAACACATCTCGTTCCATTTCCACAAGCACCTGATGAACTACCATCTGAATTAAAGAATTGTAGTTCAGCATCACCAAATTGACTTGGACTTATATAAATTAGTTGATCACATCCCACAAAATCTCTATTACAAATTTTTAAGATTTGATCATTATTGAGATCAACTTTATTATTTCTTTGATCAATAATTACAAAGTCATTACCCAATCCATCCATTTTAAAAGCTTTAAATTCCATATAAATAATACTTAACTTATTTATTGACTTTTTGAACCTCTATTATAGTTTAGCTGCGTTTCCGCAAAATACAGCAATTTGCGGTGTCTTTGGNAACAAAGAGATCGACACCAGTCAGCGAGGTTTCGCCCACTGGTGCGATAGCTGCTGTGTGAAATTATGTTTGAAAATTTAACAAATAAATTTGAAGAAATTTTTTCTTCTTTAAAAAAAGCTCCATCGCTTGATGAGAAGCAAGTAGACGAAGGACTTAGAAGCATAAGACTTGCATTGCTTGAAGCTGATGTTTCCTTNGATGTNGTAAAGGAATTTATTANCAGAGTAAAACCNAAGGNACTTGGTCAAGAAATAATTCGATCTACATCTCCTGGCCAGATGGTAGTTAAAATAGTTTATGATGAAATTATATCTTTTTTNGGAGATAAAAATATAGATATTCAATTAAATGCAGTTCCACCCGTTCCTATTATGCTTGTTGGATTACAAGGATCTGGAAAAACNACTACAACTGCTAAATTAGCTAAATTTCTTGAAAAAATAAAAAAAAAGAAAATCATGATGGCAAGTTTAGATGTTTATAGACCTGCAGCCCAAGAACAATTAAGATTATTAGGAGAGCAAAATAATATTGAAACTCTTCCAATAATAGATGGTCAATTACCTNCTGATATATGCAGAAGAGCAATTAGTGCAGCAAATTTAAATGGATCAGAAGTTATATTATTTGATACTGCTGGTCGTACTCAAATTGATTTCCAAATGATGAATGAAATTAAACAGATTGAAAATATAATTAATCCNGCAGAAACAATTTTAGTTGCAGACTCTTTAACTGGTCAGGTAGCAGCTAATGTAGCTAAAGAATTTAAAAATACAGTAAATTTAACNGGAATAGTACTNACCAGATCTGATGGTGATGGAAGAGGTGGTGCAGCTTTAAGTATGAAATATGTTGCAGATGTTCCTATAAAATTTTTGGGCGTTGGTGAAAAAATTGAAAATTTTGAGGTATTTCACCCTGATAGAATTGCGAACAGAATTCTTGGGATGGGAGATATCGTTTCTCTTGTTGAAAAAGCTGCAGAGGATATCGACCAAGAGAATTTAAAAAAAACTGAGGAGAAGCTNAAAAAAGGACAATTTTCTCTCGAGGATTATCTATCACAATTAAGACAAATGAAAAAAATGGGGGGTATTGANGGAATNATGTCATTTCTTCCTGGTGTTTCAAAAATTAAATCTCAAATGGATCAAGCAGGNGTTGATGAAAAAATAATCACCCAAAATGAAGCTGTTATTTTATCGATGACAAAAAAAGAGAGGGAAAATCCAAAAATAATTGATGGATCCAGAAAAAAAAGAATTGCTAATGGCTCAGGTACTGACATAGCCACTATCAATAAGTTGTTGAAACAATTTAANATGATGTCTGACATGATGAAAAAAATGTCTAAAGGAAACATGAAAGGTATGGAGGACAAAGGAATTCCACCAGAACTTTTTAATCAACTAAAATAATAAAGAAGGAGAAAGAATGTTAAAAATGCGATTATCAATGGGAGGAACAAAAAAAAGACCTGTCTATAAAATTGTTGTAGCTGACAGTAGATTTCCAAGAGATGGAAGATTTATAGAAAAATTAGGTTTTTTTAATCCACTTCTTCCAAAAGAAAAAAAAGAGAGAGTTGGATTAGATGCTGAGAGAATAAAGTATTGGTTAGGTCAAGGCGCGCAGCCAACAACAAGGGTAGCTAGAATTCTAGGTGAAAATGAATTAATGCCTATGCCTGAAAAAGGTAATAATCCACAAAAGGCAATTCCAAAAAAAGATAGAAAAAAAGGCGATGAATCAGCAGAAGCTCCTAAGGAAGAAGCTAAACCAGCAGAAGCTCCTAAGGAAGAAGCTAAACCAGCAGAAGCT
>PAOP01000020.1 GCA_002708525.1 Candidatus Pelagibacter sp. | reverse complement strand
ATTCAGTATAATAGAAGCCGTCAAGCAGCAATTACTAAAGAACTAATTGAAATTATATCAGGAGCAGAAAGTTTATAATTATGAGAAAAGGAAATATTACACAAATTATTGGAGCGGTAGTAGATGTTAAATTTGATGGAGAACTACCTGAAATTTTAACAGCATTAGAATGTGATAATGGAGGTAACAGACTTGTTTTAGAAGTTGCTCAGCATCTAGGAGAGTCGAGTGTTAGAACGATTGCGATGGATGCTACTGAAGGTCTTAAAAGAGGAGATGAAGTAAAAGATACTGGGTCTCCAATTAAAGTTCCTGTTGGACCTGAAACTTTAGGTAGAATTATAAATGTAATAGGTGAACCTATTGATGAAAAAGGTGAGGTAAAAACTTCAGAAAACTGGCCAATTCATAGATCAGCACCTGAATTCAATGATCAATCAACTGAAACAGAAATCCTCGTAACTGGTATAAAAGTTATTGATCTCTTAGCACCTTATGCAAAAGGTGGTAAAATTGGATTATTTGGTGGTGCAGGCGTAGGTAAGACAGTGCTTATAATGGAACTAATTAATAACGTTGCTAAAGCACATGGTGGATTTTCAGTTTTTGCAGGAGTTGGTGAAAGAACAAGAGAGGGAAATGATCTTTATCATGAGATGATAGACTCTGGTGTAATAAAACCAGAGGGTGCGGGATCAAAAGCGGCACTTGTTTATGGACAAATGAATGAGCCCCCAGGCGCAAGAGCCAGAGTAGCTTTAACTGGATTAACAGTTGCAGAATATTTTAGAGATCAAGAAGGGCAAGATGTACTTTTCTTCGTTGATAACATTTTTAGATTTACACAAGCGGGATCAGAGGTATCAGCTTTACTTGGTAGAATTCCCTCAGCAGTTGGATATCAACCAACATTAGCAACAGATATGGGAAATTTACAAGAGAGAATTACGACTACCAACAAAGGATCTATCACATCAGTTCAAGCAATTTATGTACCGGCAGATGATTTAACAGATCCAGCTCCAGCTACATCTTTTGCCCACTTGGATGCAACAACAGTTTTATCCAGACAAATAGCAGAGATAGGTATTTACCCAGCTGTTGATCCTCTTGACTCTACATCAAGAATTTTAGATCCTCGTATAGTTGGTGATGAGCATTATAGAGTTGCTAGAGAAGTTCAAAGAGTACTACAAACTTATAAATCTCTTCAAGATATTATTGCAATTCTTGGAATGGATGAATTATCCGAGGAAGACAAACTGGTTGTTGCTAGAGCTAGAAAGATACAAAGATTTTTATCTCAACCATTCTTTGTTGCTGAAGTATTTACAGGATCTCCAGGAAAATTAGTTGATCTTGAGTCAACCATTAAAGGNTTTGATGCAATNTGTAAAGGTGANTATGATCATTTACCAGAATCAGCTTTTTATATGGTAGGAACTATGGAAGAGGCGATAGAGAAAGCTGAAAAAATGGCGAAAGATGCTGCTGCATAATGAGTGACGGTTTTTCAATAGATATTGTTAACCCTGAAAAATCTTTTTTTAGTAAAGATAATATTTCTGAAGTAGTTGTACCAGCATTTGAAGGAGAAATGGGTATCTTAAAAGATCATATACCAATAATTTCTTTTTTAAAGCCAGGTATAATTAAAGTTATATTTGGATCTGAGGAAGAAAAGTTCTACGTTGAAGATGGAATTNTTGAGTTTAAAGAAAACTCCTTNTCAATATTAACTAGCTCTATTTTTAGCCTGAAAGATGTGAAAAAAGAGATAATAAATAACTCAATTGCGGATGCTGAAAAAGAGCTTACAGATGAAAATATTGATGACCAAAAAAGATTTNTATTAAGTCAAAAAGTAGATGTTTTAAAATCAATTAACGTCAACTAATTATTTTTTTTAATTCCTNCTGTATTTTTCTATAAACGTGTAACTTAAANTCCACCACTTCTCTGGTTATATTTTCTATATTTGTCCACTTCCATTCAAAAAATTCTGGATGTTTTGTTTTTATATTAATNTCAGAATCTTCACCATTNAATTTTACAACATACCATTTTTGTATTTGACCTTTANATTTNCCNTTCCAAATTATTCCAAGCAAGTTNTTTGGTAGATTATATGAAATAAAACCATCTATTTCCTTTATCAATTCAACATTTTTAATACTTGTTTCTTCCTCTAATTCTCTTAAAGCTGCCTTGTAATAGTCTTCTCCTTTGTCAATACCTCCTTGAGGCATTTGCCAGAAGTTTGCAGGATTATCTATACGTTTCGCAACAAAAACTTTATTATCCTTATTTAATACTACTACTCCGACACCATTTCGTAATGGTAAATCTTTGAATTTTGCCTCCATTTTATCCGTTTAGTAATTTTAAGGCATAATGTAGTTGATTATCTGTATCCGTATTTAACCTAAATTCATCAGATTCTTCAGCAACTTCTATATCTGGTTCTACTCCAACTTTTGATATAGATTTTCCTGAAGGTAGATAATATTTTGAAACAGTTAATCTTATTGCGCCATTATTTTTTAATGGAATTATGGATTGTACAGATCCTTTTCCATAGGTATTTTCACCGATTAAAATCGCTCTTTTATGGTCTTTTAATGCTCCNGCAACNATTTCAGACGCAGATGCAGAACCATAGTTAATTAAAACAATTAATGTTTCACCNTTAATNATATCCCCTTTTTTTGCAAACCATTTTCTATTTTCATATTCTTTTTTACTTTTGGTAGATACAATTTCACCATTATCTAAAAAAAAATCCGATATTTTTATTGCTTGTGTTAACAGTCCACCAGGATTATTTCTTAAATCAAGTATGTAGTTTTNNATATTTTTGTNTTTTTTAAATTCTTTGACTTTTTTTTTTATTTGGNTGCTACTATTTTCATTAAAAGATGTAAGTCTTAGATATCCNGTTTTATTATTTAGTATTTCTGATTTAACTGATGCTACCTGAATAATTTCTCTGGTAATTTTAAATACTAAAGGTTTTTTTACACCAATTCTTCTTATTGTAATTTCTATATCAGATCCAACGGGCCCTCTCATCAAATCTACTGCTTCTGATAGTGTTTTGCCTTGAACCTGTGTATCATTTATTTTTACTATATAATCACCAGCTTTTACCCCTATCTCATATGCGGGAGAACTGTCAATTGGAGATATAACTTTAACAACTCCAGCCTCCATTGTTACCTCAATACCAAGACCACCAAATTCTCCACTTGTCTCAGTTTGCATATTATCAAAAGATTCAGGAGTCATATAAGCCGAGTATGGATCTAGAGATTGCAACACTCCATTTATAGCTGCATCCATAGCTTCACTTTGATTTACATCTTCAACATATTCTTTATTTATCTTATCTAGCACTTCACTAAAAAGATCAATTTTTTNATATATGCTTTCATCATTTGATAAAACAAAATTTGTGAGGTTGAAATANATTAATATTATTAAAAAAAATTTCATAAATTTTATATAATCACTTTTTCTTTTGGAATTAATTCTGACCACATTTTTTCTAACTCATAAAATTTTCTTTTCTCAGGATTAAATATATGTACTATCAAATCAATGCCATCAACTAATTTCCAATCTGAACTTTCTGAACCTTCAATTTTGCAATTACCTACTCCGCTTTTTTTAAAAACTTCTAATACTTGTTCCGAAAGAGCTTGTATATGTCTAGAAGAAGTACCACTTGCAATAATCATATGATCAGCCATTGATGATTTGCCTTTAAGATCAATAGTTATTATGTCTAAAGCTTTATTTGAGTCTAAGGTACTTATTATTTCTTTTTTAATATTTAGAGTATTGTCCATTAATTATATTTAGAGTATCAAATTTTTCTTATTTGAGAAGATGAAATATTGACTTTATTAAATTCTATAAATTCTATGTAATGTTTCTTAAATTTTCTATAAGAAATAGATTTAAGAGCTTTTGCTTTATATCCATTTCTATCAAAAACCAAAATTTTACAAAGTTTAACAATTTTTTCATATTTGTACCATTTGTGAAAATTAACTAAATTGTCTGCGCCCATAATAAAATATAGTTCTGTATTTTGATTATTTTTATATAAATATTTTATCAAATCGATAGTTTTGTGCGAATTAACATCATTTTCAAAACATTTAATTTTAATAAATTTATTTTTCTTAATAACTTTTTTTGCAAACTTTATTCTTTGTACATAACTATTTAAACTTTGAATTTTAAATGGATTTTGTTTTGTAATCGCCCAAATAATTTTTGTTAATTTAAATTTTTTTATAGCAACTCTTGATATTTCCAAATGTCCTTTATGTGCAGGATCAAATGTTCCTCCAAGAATTCCAATTTTTTTATTTTCTGATTTGACCTGAGCCATAAACCTCATATTTATAACTTACCAACTGATCAAGCCCTACTGGACCTCTGGGGGGCAATTTATTAGTTGAAATTCCAACTTCTCCACCAAATCCAAATTCTCCACCATCTGCAAATTGTGTAGAAGAATTATGAATTGCTATTGAACTTTTAACATTCTTAATAAAATATTCTGCAGTTCTTAAATTACTAGAAATTATTGCATCTGTATGCATCGTACCATATTTATTAATATGATTTATTGCTTCATCAATATTTTTGACTAATTTAACTGAAATTTTCGGTGAAAGATGTTCTGTTTTCCAAGTTTTTATTCTAGCCAATTTAGATTTACCTTTATAAATCTTTTTAATTTTATTATCTGCTATTATTTCACAATTATTTTTTTCAAGAGCCCTTAGAATTTTGTGCATTGAATTTATTTTTTTTTGATGAATTAATAGAGTTTCTGTTGCTCCACAAATACTTGTATTTCTTAATTTTGCATTCAAAGTTATATTTAGGGCCATCTGGTTATCTGAGTCTTTGTCAATGTAAGTATGACAAATTCCTTCCAAATGACCTATTACAGGAACGGTTGATAATTGTTGAACTTTCTTAACAAGACCTTTTCCTCCTCGTGGAATGATGACATCAAAATAAGATGTCATTTTTGAAAGCATATAATCTACATTATTTCTTCTTTTACTTGAAATAAATTGAACATAATTTTTGTTAATTTTATTTTTTTTTAAAGATAACTGAAAAAGATCAGCTAAAATTTTATTACTATAATAGGCCTCAGATCCACCTCTTAAAATAACACTATTACCTGATTTAAAACATAATATTGATACATCCGAAGTAACATTGGGTCTACTTTCATAAATAACACCAATAACACCTATTGGTATAGTTACCCTTTTAATTTTAAGACCATTTGGTCTTTTCCATTCATTTAATATAGAATTTACTGGGTCTTTAATTTTTATTATTGCTTTTATAGATTTTAAAATTCCAGATATCTTTCGATCATTAAGCTCTAGTCTTTTAATAAAGTTTTCCTTTAAACCTTTATATTTAGCTAATCTAACATCTTTTTGGTTTTGATTAATTATTTTTATCTTATTTTTTTTAATTAATTTGTAATAATCTTTTAAAACGTTATTTTTTGAAATTGTACTAATTTTACTTTTTAAAGCTTGTTTAGCATTTTTACCTATTCTATTTAATATATTATTCATTAAATTTTAACCATATCATCTTTGTGAATTACTTCAGATTTACTTTCATAACCTAGTAATGAACTTATTTTATTTGAATGTTGACCTTTAATTTTTGAGATCTCATCTGATCTAAAGCTACTTAAACCTCTTGCGAATTCTTTCATATTTTTATCTAAGATTGTAATATGATCGCCTTTATGAAACTGCCCGGTAACTTTTTTAATACCTGCAGCAAGTAAACTCTTACCACTTTTTAATGCATTTAATGCACCATCATCAATAATTATTTGTCCTTTAGGNGATANNGAGCTAATTATCCATTTTTTTCTAGCATCTAATTTCGAAATTTTTGGAATAAACCATGTGCATAAATTATTATTTAGAATATTTTTTATCGGTCTTAACAATAAACCATTGGCAATTGCCATATAACANCCTGACAACTGGCAAATTTTTGCAGCATCAATTTTTGTTTTCATTCCTCCNGTACCAAATTCACTTGTGGTTCTCGATGATATATTTTTTACATTATAGNCAATATCNGTAATTTNAGGTATNTGTTTTGCATTTTTATCAAGTTTAGGATTTTTTGAATATAAACCATCAACATCTGAAAGTAGAATCAAACAATCAGCTCCTGATATTTGAGCAACTCGAGATGCTAATCTGTCATTATCACCATATTTGATTTCAGAAGTTGCNATACTATCATTTTCGTTCACTATTGGAACAAAACCGAGATTAAATAGATTCTCAAAAGTTCGTTTAGCATTGATCGCTCTTCTTCTTTGCTCTGTATCTTCNAATGTAATTAATATTTGAGAAAGATTGATTTTACTAAAGCTGAATGATTTTTTANACAAATTCATTAACTCTATTTGCCCTATCGATGCAACTGCTTGACTTTTATCAAGTTTTAGATTCTTTTTGTTNAACTTTAGTTTTTTACATCCTANAGCGATTGCTCCAGAACTAACTATTATTATATTTTTATTTTTTCTCTGAAGATCTTTTATATCTTTGCTAAACTCTCTTAACCATTTTTCTTTTATAACTTTTTTTTCATTNATTAATAATGAAGANCCGATTTTAATAACAATTGTTTTTGCTTCTTTAAGATACATAATTCAAGAGTTTTGTTTTTATATTTGATACAGATTTTTTGTCTAAAGTTGACATAAAATATACAGTTTTTCCTGTCTGATTTTTAAAATCTTTATATTTTATGTCTAACTCTTCTTTGTCAACCAAATCTGTCTTATTAAAAATNATCAATTCATCTTTTTTCAAAAGATCACTACTNTATTTACTAAGTTCATCTCTTACTTGTNTATAAGAAGCAATAATATTATCTTCTGTGATATCAATTAAATGCAATAAAGATTTNCATCTCTCAATGTGTTTTAAAAACTTNATACCTAAGCCAGTACCTTTATGAGCCCCTTCAATTAAACCTGGAATATCAGCCAAAGTAATTTCTTTATCATCATACATAGTAACNCCTAGATTAGGATTTAGAGTTGTAAATTTATAATTNGCTATTTTTGGATTTGCGCTTGTAAGTGATGCCAANAGACTCGANTTTCCAGCATTTGGTAATCCAATTATTCCAATATCTGCAATTGTTTTTAATTGTAACCATATCCAAAATTCTTCACCATTTAATCCCTTTGTAAATTTTTTTGGAGCTCGATTTGTTGAAGATTTAAATCTTGTGTTTCCGAAACCACCTTTNCCCCCTGNNGCAACTAAAAATTCGTCATTTTCTTTTTTAAAGTCATAAATTAAAGTTTGATTATCTTCTTCATACACTTGAGTTCCAACGGGAACTTTTAAATACAGGTCTTCTCCTCCTCGACCAGTCATATTTTTTCCACTGCCGTTCTCTCCCCGTTGAGCTTTGAAATGTTGTTGATATCTAAAATCAATGAGAGTNTTNAGATTTCTTTCACAAATAAGAATTACAGATCCACCTTTGCCACCATCTCCTCCATCAGGTCCTCCAAATTCTATAAATTTTTCTCTTCTGAAGCTTGGAGATCCTGAACCACCATCTCCTGCTTTTACAAATATTTTTACTTGATCTAAAAATTTCATGATACAACNGAATTTAAGTTAGTTGTAATATTAATTGGGNTTTACAGAAACGTATGTTCTATCAGATTTAGTTTTTTTAAATTCTACTTTACCTTTTACAACTGAAAATATTGAATGATCCTTACCCATTCCTACGTTTTCGCCTGGGAATATTTTTGTTCCTCTTTGTCTAACAATTATATTTCCTGGAATTACTAATTGACCACCATATTTCTTAACACCCAATCTACGTCCGGCACTATCTCTTCCATTTCTCGATGATCCGCCTGCTTTTTTTGTTGCCATAACTTACTTAGTTGCCTCTTTAATTTCTGTTTTTACTTTTTTTTCTATTTTCTTTATCTCTCCTGCTTCAGAAATAACTTTTCCATCCTTAGCAATAATTTTACGTATTCTTACCATAGAATATTGTTGTCGATGACCATTTTTTCTTCTTGAATTTTGTCTTCTTCTTTTTTTAAAAATTAATACTGTTCTGTTTTTTGAATTCTTAATTAAGTCAGCCTCAACAATAGCACCTGAAATATTAGGCTCACCTAATTCTAAATTTTTATCATCTCCATAAGCCAATATTTCTTTGAATTCTATTTTAGTATCTTGTTTAGAATCCTCTAGCTTTTCAACTTTTATAATATCTCCAGTATTAACTTTATACTGTTTTCCACCGGTTTGTATTACTGCAAAAGACATTATATTTCCTTATTTTTATAGTCAGCAATATAGTCAGGGTCTTCTTATAGTCAAGCCGAATAACTTAAAAATTATCCTTTAAATCTCTCAATTTTGTGAATGTTTGTAAGTCTTTGGCTTTTAGAAAAATATTACAATGCATTTCCTTATCAAGAGTCGTTGGTGAAGTAGGTTCTCCATTTTTTAGTTTTAAATTAATTTCATCTATCATTCTTTTTAAATTTATATTATCTTTATCGTTGGAAACACAAAATTTTGCATTATTTAAGGTGTACTCATGACCAAAAAAAATTTTAGTGTCTCTAGGAAATGATTTAATTATGTTTAAGGAATCATACATTTCCTGATATGTACCTTCAAATATTCTTCCACAACCAAGTGAAAATAGTGTGTCTCCCGTGAACAAAATTTTTTCTTTCCTAAAAAAATAACATATATGACCCAAGGTATGACCAGGAATATGAAAAATTTCTGCTTCAAAACTTTTATAGCTCCATATTTCTTTATCTTTTAAACAAATATCAATCTCAGGTATTCTTTCTTTGTCTTTTTCAAAACCAACCACTTTACATCCATATTTATTTTTTAAATCTTTGTTTCCTCCAACATGGTCAAAATGATGGTGAGTATTTAAGATAAACTTTAACTTTAAATTATTTTTATCTATGTAATTAATTATTGGATCTTTTTCACTTGGGTCAATTACACAAGCATTTTTTTCTTCATCTATTAAGATATATGAAAAATTATCCTGTAAGCAATTTATAATTTCTACTTTCATTTAACTTTCAATTAAGAATATACCTAACTCAGAAGTAAGATTTTTTAATTTTAAATTATTAGCTGTAATTTGGGTCAAATTATTATTACTGAGAGATAGAGTTTTAAATATTTTTATTTTTCTTTCTCTGCAAAAGTCAAAAAAATCTTTAATAGTGCACATATGTAAGTTAGGAGTATTATACCATGAATAAGGTAAATTTTTAGTTACTGGCATTGTTCCTTTTAATAATAAATTAATTCGAATTTTCCAATGTCCAAAATTTGGAATTGTTATTATTACCTTTTTACCAACTCTCATTAATTGCTTCAAGACTTCTTCAGGGTTTAAAAATGCTTGAAGTGTTTGACTTAAAATTACAAAATCAAATGACTGTTTAGGGAATTGATAAAGGTCGTTCTCTGCATTACCTTCTATTACTGTTAGTCCTTTTGAAAGACAGTTTTGAACGCTTGATTTCGAAATTTCTAAGCCTCTGACATTGGCATTAGTTTTTTCTTGTAAATATTTAATTAAATCACCATTTCCACACCCAACGTCTAAAACTTTAGAGTTTTTGTCAATTAGTTCTGAAATTACTTTAAATTCTTGTTTCATCTTAATTTTTATACGTTGAATTTAAATAATTTCCTAAAGTAGTTAGAAAATCAGGAACATTTAATAAAAAAGAATCATGTCCTTTATCTGACTCTATTTCTACAAAACCGACATCTGCACCAATAGCGTTTAGAGCAATTACAATATCTCTATTTTCAGATGTTGGGTAAAGCCAGTCTGAGGTAAAAGAAATAATGAAAAATTTAGTGGTAGTTCCATTAAATGCTTGAGAAAGATTCCCCCCAAACTGTTTGTTAAGATCAAAGTAATCCATTGCTCTTGTAATATATAAATAACTATTAGCGTCAAATCTATCCACGAAAACGGACCCTTGATATCTCAAATAACTTTCTATTTGAAAATCAGCTTCAAATCCAAATTTTAAACTATCTCTATCCTGTAATTTTCTTCCAAATTTCTCCTGAAGACCTTTTTTAGATAGGTAAGTTATATGAGCTGCCATTCTAGCAACAGATAATCCCTTATCAGGATTTATATTTTGATCACCATAGAAACCTTTTTGCCAATTTACATCTGCCATTATCGCCTGTCTTCCAAGTTCATTAAAGGCAATATTTTGTGCTGAGTGGCTAGCAGTACAAGCTATCGGCACAGCTACTCTTGCTTTTTGTGGAAAATTAGAGACAAACTGTAATACCTGCATACCACCCATCGATCCACCTACGACTCCAAATAGTTTTTTAATTTTAAAATGATCTAATAAATTATACTGAGCATTAACCATGTCGTTTATTGTTATTACAGGAAAATTAGTTCCAATACGTTTATTTGTTTCATCATCGATACTGCTTGGTCCATAGGAGCCCATACAGCCTCCAATTACATTGGCACATATGACAAAAAATTTATTCGTATCTATAGCCTTACCAGGACCCAAAGCATGACTCCACCATCCGTCCTTTTTGGTAATTGGGTTTATCCCAGAGGCGAATTGATCTCCCGTGAGAGCATGAAATGCTAATATTGCATTATCTCGCTTCTCATTAAGTTTACCATATGTTTCATAGGCGATTTTAAAATTAGAAATCTCTTTACCACAGTCTAATTTTAATGGCTTATTTACAATAATATATTTTGTTATACCTGAGTTATTCATAATTATCAGATTTAGTGAATTGTGAGGTAAAAAACTTATTTAGCAGGTTTTTTAAAGCGCTCGCAATTCAGTCCTAAATCAGCGCAGAAATCTTTTACAAGATTGATATTTCTATGTCAATTTTTTTGAAATTTATTGATTGTTTTCTAAGATTATTCAACTATTTATTGATAAAAATTATAGCAATGAGCACCCCAATTTTTAAAAAAATAAATCTAGAGGCTTATAAACCTGGTAGATCAGCTTTGATAAAAAAAAAGAAAGTTATTAAGCTGTCAGCAAATGAGTCTGCACTTGGAGTGAGCCCCAAAGTTTTAAGAGCTTTAAAATCTTTTGGTAATAATGTTTCAAAATATCCAGATAGTCGTTTCAAGGGTTTAGTAAAAACAATTGCAAAAAAATATAATTGTGATCAATCAAAGGTTATATGTGGTTCAGGATCAGACGAAATTATTCAAATGATTTGCCAACTATTTTTGAATAAATATGATGAGGTGATAGTTCCTAAATTTAGCTTCTTAATGTATAGAATTTATTCAAAAATTGTTGGAGCTAAAGTTCGTTATGCAAATGAGATTAATTTTAAAGTTTCAATCAAAGAAATACTTAAGAAGGTAACAAGAAAAACAAAGATTGTATTTTTGGCAAATCCTAATAATCCAACAGGCACATATATTTCGAAAAGTGAATTATTGGAGCTCAGAAAAAAACTTAATAAAAAAATTTTATTAGTTTTGGATGATGCCTACTTTGAGTATATGAAAAATAATGATTATATTAATGGATTGAAACTATTTAAAAATAGAAATAATGTCTTTATATTAAGAACATTTTCAAAAATTCATGGTCTTGCCTCATTAAGAATTGGTTGGGGTTATGGAGATAAAAAAATTATTAAAGAATTATATAAAATTAAACCACCTTTTAACGTTAATAGAGTTGCACAATTATGTGCAGTACAAGCGCTTAAGGATGATAAATTTGTTCAAATGTCTATAAAACATAATATCGTTTGGGGAAATAAAATCAAAAGTGATTTGGTAAAATACAATATAACCACTAACGATTTAACAGCTAATTTTTTTCTGTTAAATTTTAATAAAAGTAGATTTTCTGCAAAATATGTACAAAAAAAATTAGAGCAAAAAGGTATAATATTAAGAGAAATGTCTTCTTATGGAATTAAAAATTGTTTAAGATTAACAATTGGAAACTCATTAGAAAATAAAACATTTCTAAAAAATTTAAAATTAATTTGCAATGTTTAATAAAATATTAATTATAGGCTGTGGTTTAATTGGTTCGTCAATTGTAAGAGCAGTATTAGACAAGAGGTTGGCAAAAAAAATATACATTCTCGAAAAATCTAAAAAATACATTTCAACTATAAAAAAAATAAATAAGAAACTTATTATAATTAAAAAACTTGATAAAAATATTAACGATATGGAGTTAGTTATATTAAGTACACCGATGAGTAGTTATGATAAAATCATACCATATTTAAACAAATTTTTGAGTGCGAATTCTATAATTACAGATATTGGCTCAACAAGAGAAAATGTTTTAAATTTAAAAAAAAAGAAGCTTAAAAAATCATTAACTTGGATTTTAAGTCATCCAATTTCTGGCTCAGAGGTAAGCGGACCTATACATGGTAAAAAAAACTTATTCAGAAATAAGTGGTGCATAGTCGTAAGTGATAAAAATAAAGTAAAATTGAGAAAAGTAATAGGTTTTTGGAAAAAAATGGGATCAAATATAAAATTAATGAAGCCAAGGGAGCATGATAAAATATTTGCAATTACAAGCCATTTACCTCATTTAATTGCCTACAATTTAATCAAGACGGCTCAAGATTTTCAAAAAAAAGATAAAAAAAATCTTATTCAATTCAGCGCAGGTGGATTAAGAGATTTTTCAAGGACAGCAGCATCAAATGAGATTATGTGGAGGGATATTTTTTTCAATAATAAAAAAAATATTATTCAGGCAATCAATTTGTTTTCAAAAAATCTTAACGCTTTTAAAAAAAACATTCAAAATTTGGATGATAAAAAATTAAGAAAAAAATTAATAAATTCAAAAAAAGTTAGAAGGCAAATAGTTAATTTAAAACATGATATAGACAAGCCTGATTTTGGAAGAGATTAAGTTAAAGCTTAATAATTTTTTTTATTTTAAGGTTCGCAGTTTTTTCGATAAGAGAAATCGTTTTTTTAATAGGCATAATTAGTACTTTCTTTTTTGGTCCATATGCATGAATTAATTGTTTTGAATTTAAACATATTGCCACATGTCCTTTCCAAAAAATTATATCTCCTTTACTGAATATTTTTTTACTTTTTAAGCCTTTTTTTACTTTAATTTGATCAACTGTATCTCTTGGGAAAAAAATATTATTGTATATATAGTAAACTTGTAATAATGCAGAACAATCAATACCTTGAAATGTTTTTCCACCCCAAACATATTTTACATTTAAAAATTTTTTAAATATTTCTATAAAGTTCTTATTTTTATAACTTAATTTTTTTATATCTTTTTTTTTAATCCATTTATTTTTTTCAATTTTTACATAATTCTTGTTTTGCTCTAATACAGATAATTTAGATGCAAGTGGTAGCCAACTTTTTGTTCCAACTCCAGGTCTTTTAAAAATTCTTGCTTTTAATGAGATAACTTTATAATTGGGACTAAATTTTTCTAAATATTTTGAGTTTATTATAAATCCTTTATAGTTATCAGATAATAATTGAATTTTTATCCAATTTTTATTTTTTGATAAAATTTTGAATTTTTCACCATATATAATTTGTGAAGTTACCTCAGATGACTTCGAAGGTCTTTTATATATATTGGAAAAGTTGTTTATAAAGTAAAATTTATTTTTCACCACTTTGTACTGTACCACTAATCTTCAATTTATCTTTGATAAACCATAAACAAACTAGCGAAGGGATTACCATTACAGTCGTTAAAACAAAAAATGTTCCCCAATCTCCGTTTAACCANTCAACNAANGCCCCNGANGANGAAGCNANNGTAGTTCNACCNGCNGTNCCAATTGAAGCAAGNAATGCNTATTGNGTNGCNGNATANGTTCTATCAACTANTANNGATATAAATGCNACAAANGCNACNGTTGCAAAAGCTGCTGTAATATCATCAGCTATNACAGCAATTGCAAATAAAATTTCAGATTTTCCAGTCCATGCTAAAATTGCAAATAGAAGATTTGTTAAAGCCATTAATCCACCTGCAAAGAACATAGTCTTAATTGTTCCAGCTCTCATGGCCATTACGCCGCCTAATAATGTAAATACAACTGTCGTTATCCAGCCAAGTCCTTTTGAATAAATTGCAATTTCACCTTTAGAAAAGCCAATTTCCTTATAGAAAACAATAGACATTCTTCCCATGAATGCCTCACCTATTTTAAATAAAAAAACAAATCCTAAAATTCCTACAGCAATTGCAAAACCATTTTTTTTAAAAAAACTAATAATAGGTCCACCTATAGTTCCTGTAATATAAGCTATTAAGTTTGTAATAGCATTGCTAGAGCCAAGTTTTCCTTCGATTAATTTGTCTGTTTCTCTTTGTTTTGCTTGTCTATTTGTTTCAATTGGTTCATGAACAAACATTAAAGCTATATTCATTAAGATTACTACAACACCAAGAACTAAAAAGGTTGTCTGCCAATAATCTTCTATACCCATATTTTCAAAATACTCTGCAGTGAATAAAGCAATTACACCTCCTAATTTATAACCTGTCCACCATCCAACAACAGCCATAGCAGCTCCGGCTGCCATTGATTTTCCCTCGTCTTCATTAATTTGTTCAATTCTTAGAGCATCAACAGTTATATCTTGAGTGGCCGACGCAATTGCAATTACTAAACCAACTCCAATTAATAGAGCTAAATTTTGAGTTGGATTTATTAAACTCCAGATTAGCAAGCTTATTAAAATAATAATCTGCATTAAAACTATCCAACCTCTTCTATGACCTAGTTTTTTTGTAAGTAATGGTATTCTGATTCTATCTATTATTGGAGCCCATAAATAATTAAAGGCATAAACTGCGAAAATTAAACCTGCCCATCCTATTGTTGATCTACTTAAACCCTCTTCTTTTAACCAAAGACTTAAACTACTAGCGATTAGAACCCATGGAAAACCACTAATTGATCCAAGTAATAATATTTTCAACATTCTCAAATCTAGATAATATTTAAAGAGATTGTTAAGTGATTGTTTTTTTTCTAACATTAAAATTTTCTCCAAAAAGATGGAATAAATAATACTAAAACAGCAAATAGTTCAAGTCTACCTAAAATCATTCCAAAAGATAATACCCATTTAGAAAAATCTGATAACTCTGAAAAATTACCATTAGGTCCTATAATATCCCCTAAACCAGGACCAACATTAGATATTGATGTTGCGGCAGCCGAGATAGCCGTGATAAAATTTAATTCATCAATAGTTAAAAGTGCGGTAATTACAAAAAATATTACTATGTAAAGAAATATAAATGATATAATTGAAGCCATAAATTTCTCATCTACATTATTATTTTCGTATTTAATTTTAAAAATACCTCTAGGGTATATAAATTTTTTTAATTGATTAGATATAAATTGGAAAAGTATCTGTACACGAAATATTTTAACCCCACAAGCAGTTGATCCAGCACACCCTCCAATAAACATTAAAATCAAAAAATATGCTAATGGAAATTGGCCCCAGTTACTAAAATTTTCTGTCACATACCCAGTGCCTGTTAGAATAGAAACNACATTAAATATTATAGACATAAAATTAACATGAAATATATTTTGGTTTTTTATTGCTAGATAAAAAAACATAATTACTATTGAAAAAATTATTATATAAAAAAAAGTTACTATCTGGGTATCATTTNTAAAAATTTTTTTATTTCCATTTAAGTATTTCAAATATGCTATAAAAGGTATGCTACCCAAAATTATNAAGATGATTGCTGTCAATTCTATAAATGTATTATTAAAATAACCAATAGATTCNTTGTAATTCGAAAAACCACCGGTCGCTAATGTAGTCATTGCATGAATAATACTATCAAAAAATCCCATTCCAAAAATTTTGTAAAAAGATGCACAAACTAAAGTTAAAGATACATAAATAATAATTAGTCTTAATGAAACTTCCTTTGATTTTGGCAATATTTTTTCGGGATTATCGTTTGATGAGACTAAAAATAATTGCATTCCACCAATATTCATTATTGGCATTAATGTAATCGCCATTACAATTATACCTATTCCCCCAAACCACTGAAGCATTGCTCTCCATAACAAAATTGCTTTTGGTGTTTCGTTAAGATTCGTAATAATTGTTGAACCAGTAGTAGTAATCCCTGACATACTCTCAAAAAATGCATTTGTAAAACTCAATTCAATAGTTGAAAATACAAATGGCAAAGACCCAAATAGCGCAATACTCAGCCAAGATAATGCAGTTAATAAAAATGCTTGATGTAAATTTAATTTTTTGTTGTGATCAAGGTTAGATAAAGTAAATAAAACTCCAAAAATAACTGTTACAATTCCTGAACTAATGAAACCACCATCTACTTGCTCATAAATAAATTGAGCCATAATTGGCACAATCATAGATAATCCTAGAATTATTTGTAAAGCACCTAGGGTAAAAAAAACGGTTTTATAATTCGACATTTTGAAAGAACATTATTTTATGGTAAATAAAATTCAACTCTATATGAATTATTAAATAAGGTAAATAAAAGCAGTTAAAAAGTGATGGATAAAGCCAATATTGATAAGACAAATGCTTGGCCTTTTGTTGAGGCAAAAAAAATACTTAGAGAAAGAAAAAAAAATATAGATTCTAAGGGCAAAATAATATTACAAACTGGATATGGTCCAAGCGGTCTTCCACACATCGGAACATTTGGTGAAGTAGCAAGAACTTCAATGGTGGTGAATGCATTAAATCACTTAACTGATATACCAAAAGAAATTATAACATTTTCTGACGATATGGATGGGCTTAGAAAAGTTCCAGACAACGTACCAAATCAAGAAATATTAAAAGAAAATTTACACAAACCACTAACACAAGTACCAGATCCTTTTGGTAAGCATAATAGCTTTGGAGAGCATAACAATGAAATGTTAAAAAAATTTCTTGATGAATTTAAGTTTAAGTATTCATTTAAAAGCTCTTCTGAATTGTATAAGTCAGGATTTTTTAATTCTACACTTAAATTAATATTAGAGAAATATGATGGCATAATGAATATTGTACTTCCAACTTTAGGGAAAGAGCGCCAAAAAAGTTACTCACCTTTTTTACCTATTTGCCCAGAAACTGGACATGTTTTAGAAATTCCAGTTTTAGAGATAGATGATAAAAATTCTAAAATTATATTTGATAATAAAGGAAAAAAACTAGAACAAAGTATTTTGGATGGCAATTGTAAATTACAATGGAAAGTAGATTGGGCTATGAGATGGTACGCTATTGATGTAGATTTTGAGATGTACGGTAAAGACTTGATTGAAAGTGCAATTTTATCAACTAAAATAATAAAACTTTTAGGAAAAAGTAATCCTTCTGGTTTTGCATATGAATTATTTTTAGATGAGAAAGGAGAAAAAATATCAAAATCGAAAGGAAATGGAATAACCATANATGATTGGCTTAAATATGCTTCTCCAGAGAGCCTTTCATTATACATGTATCAAAATCCAAANAGAGCTAAAAAACTTTATAATGAGGTTGTTCCAAAAGCTGTTGATGAATACTTAGATTTTATTGAAAAAGGAAAAAGTCAAAATGAATTGCAAAAGTTACTCAACCCTGTTTGGCACGTTCATAACGGAAAAATTCCAGATGATAAGTCTATTATGTCTTTTTCAATGTTACTAAATTTGGTTGAAACAAGTAATGCAGATTCTAAAGAACTACTTTGGAAATTTGTAAAGAAATACAAAGATGATATATCTGAAAAGAAACAACCTATATTCGATAACTTAATAAGCTATGCAATTAAATATTTTAATGACGTAATAAAATCTAAAAAAGTTTATAAGAAACCTAATAAAAAAGAAAAAACTGCTTTAGAAGCATTAATCAAATCTTTAGATAGTTGTGACGAAAGTATGAAGCCAGAGGATATTCAAACTAATATATATACAGTTGGTAAAGAGAATGGTTACAAAGAAAATCTCAGAGACTGGTTTAAACTTATTTATGAAGTTGTATTTGGAGATGAAAATGGACCAAGGATGGGTTTTTTTATAAGCTTTTTCGGAGTGCAAGAAACAAAGGAGTTAATAAAAAGTAAATTAAGCAATGTTTAATTTTTTTAGACCATTTATATTTAAATTTAGCCCAGAAGTTGCACACTCTTTAGCCATTAAGGCTTTAAAATTAAATAATTTTCCTCGAAAAACTTTCAAAGATAAAATTTTAGAAACCACATTTTGTGGAAAAAAATTATCATCTCCGGTAGGTGTTGCAGCAGGTTTTGATAAAAATGCAGAAGTTTATAATCCTTTGTTTAACCTCGGGTTTAGTTTTGTAGAGGTTGGAACTATTACCCCCAAGGCGCAGTATGGAAATCCAAAACCAAGAGTATTTAGATTGGAAGAAGATGAGGCACTGATAAATCGACTTGGCTTTAATAATTCAGGCGCAGATGAGATAAGCTCTAGAATAAAAAGTGTAAATAAAAAAGGTCTATTGGGTATAAATATAGGACCAAATAAAGATGCAGAAAATAGAATTGAAGATTATCTAAACTGTTTTAGAAAATTTCATAATTTAGCAGATTATATTACAATTAATATTTCTTCACCAAATACTGAAAACCTTAGAGATTTTCATAAAGAAGATGAATTAAAATCATTATTAGTAGAGATTAAAAGTGAAAAAGAAAAGCTAAATTCTAATGTACCTATAGCTGTGAAAGTATCTCCAGATCTTGATGATGAACAAATTGAAACTGTTTCTAAAATATTATTAAATGAAAAAATAGAAATTATAATAGTTTCAAACACTTCTGATAAAAATAGAAATAATCTTGATAATATTAATAAGTTAGAAAAAGGGGGGTTATCTGGACAACCTATAAAAGAAGTGTCTAACGAAACAATAAGAAAATTTTTTAATTTAGTTGGGAACCAAATTAAAATTATTGGAGTAGGTGGTGTCGATTCTGGCCAAGCTGCTTATGAAAAAATAATTAGAGGTGCAAGTCTCGTTCAACTATATACGGGAATGGTTTATAAAGGACCAGGAATTGCCTCATCTATCAGTTCAGAATTAATAGATATTTTAAAAANAAATGGCTTTAAAAATATTTCAGAGGCAATTGGAGCAAAAAATTGATCTTGACGCATTGAATTTGAGAACTTATACAGTGCCATAATATGTCTAAAAAATGTGAACTCACAGGTAAAATACCTCTTAAGGGACACAATGTTAGTCATGCTAACAATAAAACTAAAAGAAGATTCCTACCTAATTTAAAAAAAGTAAAGTTTAAAAGTGAAGTTTTAAAAAGAAGCTTAAGACTAACCGTTTCGAATGCAGGCGTTAGATCTGTAGATAAAAAGGGAAGCTTTGATGAGTTTCTAAAATCTGCAAATGCTAGAGATCTTTCTTTAAGACTAAAAAAATTAAAGAAATCGTTAATTAGTAAATCTGCGTAATGAATAAAGTATTCCTTTCTCTCTCATTTTTAATGGGATTGGTTGTATTGTCATCGAATTATTTAGTTCAATTTCCAATAAGACATTATGGTCTTGAGGAAATACTCACTTATGGTGCTTTTAGTTATCCAATTGCTTTTTTAATAACAGATTTAGCAAATCGAACTTTTGGTAAACTTATCGCAAGAAAAATTGTTTATATAGGATTTACAATAGGAATATTATTTACACTTATATTTTCTACTAACTTTACAGATCTCATATCAATAAGAATTGCAATTGGATCTGGTACGGCATTTATAGTTGCACAATTATTGGATGTGCAAATATTTGATCAATTAAGAAAAAGAAAATGGTTTGTTGCCCCTTTGACTTCTTCATTAATTGGCTCAACGGTTGATACATTTTTATTCTTCTCTATTTCATTTTATGGAACAGGAATGCCTTGGCTTTCACTTTCACTTGGTGATTTAGTAGTGAAGATATTTGTCGCTATAGCAATGTTGATTCCATTTAGATTGTTATTGGGAACTCTAAAAGCAGCAAAAGCTTAATATAGAAATTTATACGATAAAATTTTATATGCTAATTTTGCTACAAGAAAATTATAAGAATTAAAACCTTTTATAGGCGATAGCTCATTAATATCAGCACCAACAATTTTTGAATTTTTTGCTGCAATTTTTATTATATTTAATGTTTCATCCCATAATAGTCCTCCTGGCTCAGGTGTTCCAGTAGCTGGCATAATACTAGAATCAAGTCCATCTACATCAAATGTTAAATATACAGTTTTATTTTTAATTAATTTTTTAAAACTTTTTAGATTCCATTTGCTTTTATCTTTTGCCCAAAAAATTTTAATTCTCGATGAGTTTTTTTTTAAAATAGGAATTTCACTTGATGATATATTTCTTATTCCAAAAGAAATTACCGAAACATTTGGATAATCAATACATCTTTTAATCGCAGAAGCGTGAGAAAACTTTTCACCATTATAACTTTCTCTCAAATCTGCATGAGCATCAAAATGTAAAAGACAAATTTTTTTATATTTTTTTGTGAAAGGATCTAAACAACCAGGTGTAATTGAATGTTCTCCTCCAAAAGTCATTGGAAACAAATTTTTATCTAAAATTTGTTTATTTATTTTAGATATCTTATTGAGTGCTTTTTTAATATTTTTTTCAATTTTAAATGGCTTTAACGTTTTAATGCCTATTTTTTTATAAGGTTCACAATGTAATTCTTCATCATAGAGCTCTACTTGATGTGAGGCTTTAATAATCTCTTTAGGTCCATTTTTTGTACCTCCGCCATAACTAACAGTTTTTTCCAAACCAAAAGGTACTATTACAGCTTTTTCTTTAATATCGAATTTATTGTCTATTCCTAGAAAACCATTTTTATTTGAAAGATATTTCATTTTAAAACTTATTTTTAAATTTCTATTTCGCCCCTCATAAAAGTGATTGCTTCACCTCCTATTGTAACTCTATCTCCTTGATGAGTACAATAAAGTTTTCCACCCCTATTTGAAATTTGATGTGCTAATAATTCTTTTTTATTAAGGGTTTTAGACCAGTAAGGTATAAGTTCGCAATGAGCAGATCCAGTTACTGGATCCTCTGGAATACCGAGCTTAGGTGCAAAATTTCTGGATACAAAATCAACATTATTGCCTACCGCAGTAACAATCACTGCAGGATAGTCTAATTTTTTTAATTTTTCCATATCTGGATAAAGATTTCTAATATCATCCTCAGTATCAAAAATAGCAACTGCATCTCGATGCTTATAAAGCTCTTTAGGTTTTCTACCTAGAGCATCTGCTATTTTATCTATATTATTTTCAACCTTAGGATCTCTACTAGGAAAATCCATTAAATATAAATTATCTCTATAAGCCACATTCAGAGTATCATTAATGTTTGTTTTAAATACCACTTTCTCCAAATTAATTTTTAATTCTTTTAAAATAACATGAGTAGTTGCTAAAGTTGGATGTCCAGCTAAATCTAATTCAGCCACTGGTGTAAACCAACGAATTTCAAATATGTTATCTTTTTTTACAAAAAATGCGGTTTCAGATAAATTATTTTCTTGTGCTATTTTTTGCATTATATTTTTATCTATCCAATTTCTCAAAGGGCATACTGCAGCTGGATTTCCCTCAAATAACGTTGATGTAAAAGCATCTACTTGATATATGGGTATCTTCATTTTTCTGTGTTATTTTTAGATTAAAATATTTTTGAGAAATTCTTTCTCTCTCTATTTTTCCAATCACCTTTATGATATACATCACTGGCTATTAATGGTAAAACACTAGTGGCTTCTGCAAATACCATTTGTTCTTTTGTGATATCTACTTTACCCCAAGAACTTGCCTCTTTTAAGGTTGAACTACTACACGCTCCATCTCTAGAATCAGCCACTGTTATTTGAATAGCATATTTATGCATATCCACATTTTTTCCTAAAAGTTCAGCACATATAACAGTGTCTTGAATAAAATTTTTTGGAACACCACCTCCAATCATAAAAAGCCCTGATCCTTTTGACTTAATTTTAATCTCAGTTAATTCTCTAAATTCTCTAATTGAATCGATTGTAATATGATTTTTAGGATTTCTCTCTTGGTGCATGACAAGACCAAAGCCTGCACTCGAATCTGTAAATGCTGGACAAAAAATAGGAACATTATTGTCATAAGCAACTTCAATCAAAGAATTTTTTTTTTTTGCATTTTTTTTTAAATATTTACCCATTTGTTTTATAAATTCTCTTGATGTATAACTTTTAGGCTCTAGTTGGTCAGCAATTTCTCCGATCGTTTTGTCACAAATTTGAAGCTCATCTTCATCAATGTATGTATCATAAATCCTGTCAATATAATTATTCCTCAACTCACTATCATCTTGATATTGTGATCCTTGATAATGCTTAAAACCTAAGGCCTCAAAGAAATCCATATCAATTATAGAAGCTCCTGTTGCTACGATAGCATCAACCATATTATACTTAACTAGGTCTCTATAAATATGCATGCATCCAGCTGCTGAAGTTGATCCAGCAAGAGTTAAAAATATTGTACAATCTTTGTCTTTAATCATTTCATTATAAATGTTAGCTGCATTTGCAGTCTCTCTTGAAACGAAAGACATTTTTTCCATTGATGAAACAATTTTTCTAGCATCAAATGAAGTTATATCTATATGCTCTACTTCTTTTTTAAGTAAGTCCTTTTTTTTATTATTTAGTAAAGTTTTATTATCTGACATTATGCAACAAGAAACTCTTTCATAGAATCTTTGTTATACATTGTCATTATTGGATCATCTTCCACTTCATAGATTTGGTCAGAATAAAAACCATTAAATTGCGTTCTAAAAGTAAGTCCATATGCTCCAAGCTGACCTAGTTCAATATAGTCATTTTCTTTAATATTATTTGGAAGAATAAAAGGACCTTTCATATAATCCATACTGTCACAAGTAGGACCATAAAAATCAAACGAAGTTAGTTTTTTTGAAATTAATCTTCCACTTGTAATCATTCTTGATGGATAAACTATATTAGGTACACCAGCATCAAATAAAGTACCATAAGTTCCATCATTTATGTAAAGTTTTTGTTTTTTTCTTAAATTGACTCTAACAATAGTTGATCCACTTTCAGCAACTATAGCTCTACCGGGCTCACAAATTATTTCTGGAAGTGTATTAAGTTTTAAATTTTTTAATCCTTTTTTTATTTCATTAAAATATGATTGAATTGTTTGAGGAACTAAATCTGGATATATTGTTGGAAATCCTCCTCCAAGATTTATCACATCTGGAATAATCTTAGTTTTTTTAATTATATCCCCAATTTCAGCAATTCCTTTTGAGTAAGAAATTGGATGCATACATTGTGAACCCACATGAAAACTTAAACCAATTTTTTTTGCATATTGTTTTGTTAATCTTAACAACCCTATTGCTTCAGATTTTGGGGCTCCAAATTTTTTTGATAAATCTATTTCAGCATGTTCGTTTGAAACGGCAACTCTTACAAATAAATCTAAATCTTTAGCTTGTTTTGTACTTTCAATAATTTTTATTAATTCTTCCTTGGTATCTAGCGAAAAGCTTTTTATACCGTACTTAAAGTAAGCCTCTTTAATACTTTCTCTATCTTTAACTGTATGCATGTAGGCACAGTTTGCTTTAGGATTTAATTCTCTAATTGCCTCAATTTCTTTAATCGAGGCAACATCAAAATAATCTATTCCACTATTTATAATTGTTTTTAATATTAATGGGTGTGGATTTGTTTTAACTGCATATAATACCTTACCCGGAAATTTATTTTGGAAAAACTTTGAGGCTAATTGTATAGACTTAGTTCTAATACAATATATCGGTTCATTTGGTTTCAGTTGATTTACCAAGTGATCAACTGATTTAAATTTTTGCATAAATACCTCAAAAAAAATTTAACAAAAAAAACTCACATATCTGGTATGCAAATTTCATTAAAACCAGCATTTAGGCGATATGTCGCTTAATGTAAAGCAAATTATGCTATTGAAATTAATTTATTTGTCTCCATATAGGCCTCATGCAAGTACAAGAAAATGTAAAAAAAATTACTGAATTTGAGGATAAATCCCTACTAATTGTAGATGATGATAACCCTTTTAGAGAACGATTGGCTAGAGCCATGGAAAAGAAGGGATTTCAAGTTTCTCAAGCAGAGGGTGTAAAAGTTGGCATCGAATCTGTTAAAGTAAAAAAACCAGCCTTTGCGGTAGTAGATCTCAGATTGAATGATGGAAATGGACTAGAGGTTGTAAAGGAAATTCAAAAGAATAATTCAGAAAGTCGAATAGTAATGCTAACTGGTTATGGAAATATCCCTACAGCAGTTGCAGCAATAAAGGAAGGTGCCATAGATTACCTTGCTAAACCAGCAGATGCTGATGATGTTGAAAAGGCACTTTTGGCAGATCCAAATGATAAGGCCGCACCTCCAGAAAATCCTATGTCAGCTGATAGAGTTAAATGGGAACATATTCATAGAGTGTTTGAACTTTGTAATAGGAATGTATCAGAAACTGCTAGAAGACTAAAGATGCATAGAAGAACTCTTCAAAGAATCCTTTCTAAAAGATCTCCTAGATAATTTTTCTAAAATTCTTAACTTTATTTATCAAAAGGGTAATTAATAAAATCTTGAACAATTCTGCCAATAAAAAAGGATATAAACCAAATTGGAGTATTGGCTTGTCCCAACCTATAAGTGTACCAAGCCACAATATTCCAAAAATATAAATTAATGATGTTGATAATAGTATTTTAAAAAGATTTTTGAAAAAACTATTATTATAATTAAAAAATCCAGCTAAAAAACATGCAAATATAAATCCAATCAAATACCCCATGGTTGGACCAGTAAAATATACAATGCCTACGCCTTTTTCTGGAGAATTCGAAAATACAGGAAGACCAAATATACCTTCAATTAGATATAATAAAACAGAACAAACACCTACTTTATAACCAAAAGCAATGCCTAAAAATAATACAATGAAAGTCTGCATTGTCATAGGCACTGGATAAAATGGAATTTTTATCTTAGCAGAAATTGTTAGTAAAATTGAACCTAAAATAGCAATTAAAAATATTTTAAGGATTTTACTATTTGTAATTGTTTTTGTCAGTTCCATAGGCTTAAAATACAACTATATGCAATATAGTCTAGTTTTTTTTTAATTAAAGTTCATTTTACTCTTATAATATTTAAAAATTATAAGTTAAAATCTAGATATGAACAAAATAAAAAAATCAGATCATATTTATTTGATTGATGGATCTGGGTATATATTTAGGGCATATTATGCATTACCTCCCTTAACTCGTAAAAGTGATGGATTACCGGTTGGAGCAGTAGCTGGATTTTGTAACATGCTTTTCAAACTTCTTGAGGATTCAAAATCAAATGATAATTTGGAAAAACCAACACATTTTGCTGTTATTTTTGACTCAGCGAGAAAAAATTTTAGAAATGAAATATATAGCGAATATAAAGGAAATAGGTCAGATGCACCTGACGATTTGATTCCACAATTTGATTATATACGTAAATCAGTTTTAGCTTTCAATTTACCATCAGTTGAACTCATAAATTATGAAGCTGATGATCTAATAGCCACTTATGTTGAGCAAATATTGGAAATAGGAGCCAAGGTAACAATTGTATCATCTGATAAAGATCTTATGCAACTATTTAAAAAAAATGTGAGGATTTATGATCCGATGAAAAATAAATTTATTACAAAAGAAGATGTAGATAAAAAATTTGGTGTTAAGCCCGAAAGTGTAATAGATGTTCAAGCATTAGCTGGTGATAGTACAGATAATGTACCTGGAGTTCCTGGTATTGGTGTCAAAACAGCGGCTGAATTAATTAAAGAGTACGGAAATTTAGAAAACCTTCTTAAAAAAGCAGATAATATTAAACAAAATAAAAGAAGAGAAACTTTGATAGAAAATAAAGATAAAGCGATAATAAGTAAAAAATTAGTAACATTAAAAAATGATGTTCCAGTTAAGGATAAGCTCGAAGATTTTGAGTTAAAAGAAGTTGATCGTGCAAAACTCTACAATTTTTTAAGAGAGATGGAATTTAATAGATTATTAAGTTCAGTGATATCAACATATGGTGAAACTAAATTTGAAAAACAAGAAAGCAAAATTTTAAATCAAAATACCAAAATTTCAGATAAAAATTATTATTTATTAAAAAGTGAAGATGAAATAAAAAAATGGCTAGAGGCTGGAGAAGAAGCTGGAGAATTTGCTATTGATACTGAAACTAATTCATTAGATCCTCATCAAGCAAGACTTGTTGGAATTTCGATTTCAAACGCGATAGGAAAAGCTTGTTATATTCCACTAGGTCACAAAAATCATAAAAATCTTGATGAAGAAAAGGTTATAAAGATTTTAAAACCTTATCTAGAGGATCATAGTATTAAAAAAATAGGACAAAATATAAAATTTGACTACATAATTTTCTGGCATAGAGGAATCGATATTAATTGCATGGAAGACACAATGTTGATGTCTTATGTTTTAGATGCTGGAAAAAATAGGCACAATATGGATACTCTTGCTGAAATTCATTTAAATCATCAAACTATAAAATTTAAAGATTTGGTTGGAGCTGGAAAAAAACAAATCAATTTTAGCGAGGTAAAAGTCGAGGAAGCAAAAAATTATGCCGCGGAGGATGCAGATATAACTTTTAGGTTATATAAATTGTTTTTAAAGTCACTAAAAAATGAAAAATTATTAAATATTTATGAAATTTTTGAAAAACCTTTAATTAAAATTTTAGCATTTATGGAAATAAATGGAATTAAAATTGATAATTCTTTCTTAAAAAAACTTTCAGATAAATTTTCTACTAATATCGTTAACTTAGAGAAAAAAATATTTAAGATTTCAAAAAGAAATTTCAATATAGCTTCTACCAAGCAGCTTGGGGAGATCATGTATAATGATCTTAAAATAGCTTCTTTAAAGAAAACCAAAAAGGGGAGTTTTGCCACTGGTGCCTCAGTCCTGGAGGATTTGGCATTTAAAGGGCATGAATTTCCAAAGTTAGTTTTAGAATGGAGACAGTCTAGCAAGCTCAAAAATACTTACTCGGATGCACTTCCAGAATACATTAATCCAAATACTAAAAGAATTCATACTTCTTTTCTTTTGGCAGCAACCTCAACTGGAAGACTAGCATCTAGTGACCCAAACTTACAAAATATACCTATAAAAACTGAAGAAGGTAAGGATATTAGAAAAGCTTTCATTTCGGATAAAGGAAAAAAACTGATTTCAGCAGACTACAATCAAATAGAAATGAGAATCCTTGCTGACTTAGCAGATGTAAAACAATTAAAAAAAGCATTTATAAATAATGAAGATGTACATTCTTTAACAGCCAGTCAAGTTTTTGGAGTTGATATAAAAAAAATTAATGCAGACATGAGAAGAAAAGCAAAAGCTATAAACTTTGGAATAATTTATGGAATTTCTCAGTACGGACTAGCTAAGCAGATAGGAGTATCAAATGTTGAGGCAGAAGAATTTTTAAACTCATATTTTTTAAAATTTCCTGAAATAAAAGATTATATGTCTCATACAATTAAATTTTGTAGAAAAAGTGGCTATGTTAATAATATATTTGGAAGAAAAACACATATCACAGGTATAAATGATAAAAATTTTAATATTAGAAATTTTCAAGAAAGAGCTGCCATCAATGCGCCTATTCAAGGATCAGCCTCTGAGATAATGCGATTAGCTATGATAAGATTATTTGAAGAAACGAATAAAATTAAAACTGATATTTTATTACAAATCCATGACGAGCTTATTTTTGAAACAAAAACTGCGAATATTAGTTCTGCATGTAACTTAATAAAAGATACAATGATAAGTGTTAAAGACAGTAATCTACATTCGTTTTCGATACCCCTATTAGTTGATATAAACACTGGTAATAATTGGGGAGAATTGCATTAATAACAATTAGTTGCCCAAATTTAAACAATTTAGTATTTTTAATATTATATATGAAACAAACTGTTGCTTTAATTGACGATGATAGAAATATTTTAACAAGTCTTACAATGACACTTGAAAAAGAGGGTTTTAATGTTCAAACTTATCTCGATGGCGAAAGTGCATTAATTGGTCTTTCAAGAAATCCTCCTGATCTAGCTGTTGTTGATATTAAAATGCCAAGAATGGACGGAGAAGAGTTATTAAAAAAATTAAGAAAAAAAACCTCAATGCCAATAATAATGCTTACTTCAAAAGATGAAGAAGTTGATGAATTATTAAATTTAAAACTAGGAGCAGATGATTTTGTAAAAAAATCTGGAGGATTTTCGCCCAAAGTTCTTGTAGAGAGAATTAAGGTTCAATTAAGAAAAAAAGATACAAACATAGAAGAAAATAAAATTATTATTTCACACGGAAAATTAAGGCTAGATCCATCACAACTTGAATGCGAATGGGATGGCAAAGAGCTTCCAGAAAAGCTGACCACAACAGAATTTTTAATTGTCAAAGAACTTGCCAAAAGACCTGGTATTATCAAAGAAAGATCTCAATTAATGGATGTTGCTTATAGAGAAGACACAGATATAGAAGATCGAACTATCGATAGTCATGTAAAAAGAATAAGGAAAAAGTTTAAAAAAGTTGATATTAATTTTTCAGCGATTGAAACAAGATATGGGAGTGGATATCGTTGGAATGTTAAATAATGAAACTTTATAAACTTAAAAATTTATCAATTTTACAAAAATTTTTATTTATTAATTTTGTTGTTTTTATTTTAATAGGAATTCTTACTTTTTTTTATGTAATTAATGTTCAGCCAGTATTAATAAAGAATAAAACTTCTAATCATATTAAAACTTTAAACAACACAATTGAAAATATTAACCGTTTAAAAATAAAATTTAATGAAGATGAAATAAGAGATTTTTTATTTTCTACAAAATTTCTTTTTCAAAATATTGATAGAGTTCAAATTTTTGATAGTTCTTTTAAATTAATAGGTGATACTGATACCTTGGATCTTGATCCAAGAGCATTTTCTAAAAGACTTGACAAAATTGAGATAGATGACCAAAGCAAAGATCAAAAGACCACAAAAGTACAAAATGGTGACTTAAATGATAAAAAACAAGATTACGTAAAGAGCAATTTAAAAATTTATTCGAAATCAAAGGAATTAGGGAGACCTTTTACCTTTACAGGAGAAAATTATGATCAATTTTTATTAATCACTATAAAGAATGTAGTTAGAGAAGAAAAGAATGCTGGTTATATAGCAATAACTGAAAATGCAAACGATATTAAATCAGCTATTAATGAAAGAAAAAATTTTATTATAAGGACGGCATTAGCTGTAATTATTGTAATATTAATTTTTTCTTACGTTCTTAATAGATATTTTTTAAAGCCAATTAAAAATTTAGTCAGTTACACAAATATAATTAAAAATAAAAGTTCTGAAAAAACAAATATTGAAAATATAAAAAATAGAGCTGATGAACTTGGAACTTTATCTAAATCTCTAGATGAAATGACAAATGAACTTAATAAAAGAATTACAACTGCTGAGAATTATTCTACTGATTTACTTCATGAAATTAGAAATCCTTTAACCTCCTTAAAAAGTGCGTCTGATATTATATCTGAAACTGAAAATAAAGATCAAAGAAATAAATTAATAAATATAGTATCTCACGATGTAGAACGTATAGAAAGACTAATTACAGATTATTCTCAAATGTTGAAAGATGAAGCAGCAATATCTTCTGAAAAAATGAAAAAAATAGATTTAAATTTTATAACAAATTCTGTTGTTGATGATTTTAATAGTATTTATGAAACAAAAAGATCAATAAAAATTAAATTTGAAAATAATAATTTAAAAAACGTTGAAATTTTAGGAATCGAAAGTCGAATTGAACAAATAATTGCAAATTTGTTAGAAAATTCGATCTCATTTAGTGAAGATAATCAAGAGATAAATGTCGAATTATTCCTTAAAGATGAGAACAAAATAGGACTATTGGTTTCCGATCAAGGAGCTGGCTTTGATGAAAAAGATACAAACAAAATATTTAATAGATTTTATAGCAATAGACCTGACAAATTTGGAGAACACTCTGGTTTAGGTCTTAATATTGTAAAAAATCTTGTGGAGTTACATAGTGGAGAAATAAGTGCGACAAATAATAAGGACAAGGGTGCAAGAATAGAAATAATATTTCCCAAAATATAATTCTTTGGTTGATTAAATTTCAGAAGTTGCTACAAAACCAACTTCATGCAAGATTATAAAGTAAAAAATATTGAAGAAGCAGACTTTGGTAGAAAAGAAATTTCTTTAGCAGAAACCGAGATGCCAGGTTTAATGGCATTAAGAGAAGAATATAAAGGTAAAAATCCATTAAAAGGTGCAAGAATTTTAGGTTGTCTACATATGACAATTCAAACAGCTGTTTTAATTGAAACTCTTGTAGACCTAGGAGCAGAGGTGAGATGGTCATCTTGTAATATTTTTTCTACACAAGATCATGCAGCAGCAGCTATCGCTAAAGCAGGTATTCCTGTATTTGCATGGAAAGGCGAAACTGAGGAAGAATATTGGTGGTGTGTGAGACAAACAATTGAAGGAAAAAAAGATTGGAAACCAAATATGATTTTAGATGATGGTGGAGATCTTACAGCACTTATGCACAAAGACTACAAAGATTTATTAAAAGATATTAAAGGATTAAGTGAAGAAACTACCACTGGAGTATTAGCTCTGAAAAAAATGGAAGAACAAGGAACACTTTTAGTGCCAGCAATAAATGTTAACGACTCAGTTACTAAATCAAAGTTTGATAATTTATATGGATGTAGAGAAAGTTTAGTTGATGGAATTAAAAGAGCAACAGACGTGATGATGTCAGGTAAAGTTGCAATAGTTGCAGGCTTTGGAGATGTTGGAAAAGGTAGCGCTGCATCTTTAAGACAAAGTGGTGCTAGAGTAATGGTTACAGAGACAGATCCAATTTGTGCGCTCCAAGCAGCTATGGAAGGTTATGAAGTAGTTCTGATGGACGAAATGATTGGTCAAGCTGATATAGTTGTAACAGCAACGGGTAATAAAGACATTGTTACAGCTGATCATATGAGAGCAATGAAAGATAGGTCAATTCTTTGTAACATAGGTCATTTTGATAATGAAATTCAAGTAGANGCCTTAAAAAATTACAAATGGGATGAAATTAAACCACAAGTTCATGAAATTACGTTCCCCGATAACAAAAGACTGATACTTTTAGCAGAAGGAAGACTTGTAAACTTGGGATGTGCTACTGGACATCCTAGTTTTGTAATGAGTGCTTCTTTTACAAATCAAGTTACCGCTCAAATAGAACTTTGGAATAACTCTGATAAGTATGAGAAAAAGGTCTACGTACTTCCTAAGCATTTAGATGAGAAGGTTGCAAGACTTCATCTAGACAAAGTAGGTGCAAAATTAACACCTCTATCTAAGGATCAAGCAGACTATATCAGTGTTCCTACTGAGGGCCCATACAAACCAGATGCCTATCGCTACTAATTGTAGCAAATTTGATATCTCTGAAGAGAAAAAAACAAAATTAATCGCAAAAATATTTTCAGAAAATTTAAATAAGGGGTGGAATCTTTTTTTGTACGGTGAAATTGGTGTTGGAAAATCAACATTTGTAAAGTTCTTAATAAATTCTCTTCAAAAAAAATATAATCAATCAATTACAGAAGTGCCAAGCCCAACATTTAATTTGATTAATGAATATGAGATCAACTCTATCATTATTCAACATTTGGATCTTTACAGGCTTAAAAATCAAAAGGAATTAAATAATTTAGAAATTTTAGAAAATACATTAGATTATATTAAAATAATTGAGTGGCCAGAATTATTAGAAAACTTTAACTTATCAAACAAAATTAATTTTAATTTTGAATATGGAGAAAATATGGAAAAAAGATATTTAACCATATCTACTAATATGAGTTTAAAATTTTTAAATGAAATTAAATAATTTTAAAAAAATCTCCGGCGATGCTTCCTTTAGAAGTTTTTACAGAACAAAAAAATCTATATTAGTTTTCTGTAAAAAAGAAAAAAAAATAAATTTGGAAATTTATGATGCAATAAATAAAATATTAAACAGAAATAAAATTAAAGCACCTTTATTGATCTCAAATAATTATTATAAAAACTATATTGAAATAGAAGACTTTGGAGATCAAACTGTATTTCGAACTCTCAAAAAAAATAAAAAAAAACAATTAAATATTTATAGTAAAATTTTAATAATAATTAATAAATTACAAAAAATTAAAAATGTTAATACATCAACATTTTTAGGAAATAAATATACTATTCCAAAATATAATAATAAAAAAATATTAGATGAAGCCAACCTATTTATTAAATGGTTTTTACCAAGAGCTTTTAAAAAATCTGATAACAAATTATCTAAGAAACTAAAAATAATACTTTTAAATTTAATAAAAAAAATTGAAATTAAAAAAAAAGTTTTTGTGCATAGAGATTTTCATATTTCAAATCTAATTATTTATCAAAAAAAAATTATCTTAATAGATAACCAAGATGCACAAATGGGTCATGTTGCTTATGACTTAGCTTCTTTGATTGATGATGTGCGGTTCGAAACTTCTATAAAACTTAAAAATCGATTATTTTTAAGATTTTTAAAAATGAATAAAAATCTAAATATAAAAAAATTTACTTCAGATTTTGAAATTTTGTCAGTATTGAGAAATCTTAAAATTATTGGTATTTTTTCAAGACTTTTTTTAAGAGACAATAAAAAAAAATATATAAAATTAATACCATATGCTTGGAAACTAATTGATTTAAGGATCGACAATAATAAAGAAATGTCCGAGTTAAAAAAATTTTTGAGAGAAAATAATCTAATCCATAAAAAATTTTGAAATGAAAATAAAGACAGCATTAATTTTATGTGCAGGATATGGAAAAAGATTACATCCAATTACTAAAAAAGTACCAAAACCATTAATTAAAATTAAGAATAAGATCCTTCTCAAAAATACAATAAATTTGGCAATATCTTTAGGTATAAAGGATATAAAAATTAATACATTTTATTTAGAAGATAAAATTTCAGAATATGTAAATACCTTAAATTTACCTGCAAAAATTAAAGTTATTTCAGATGGAGAAAAAATACTAGACACTGGAGGAGGTATATTAAATCTCGTTAAGCATTCTTTAGATAAAGATTTTATTATTTTGAACCCTGATACTTTATGGAACTTAAATTATAAGAAAAATATTAAAGCAATGGTAAATTTTTATTTTAAAAATAACATCAAAAATATTTTACTTGTTGTAAATAAAAATAAAAGTTTTGACAAAAGACTTAAAGGAGACTTTAACCTTAAAAAAAATAATCTATCCCAAAAAAATTCAAAAAAATATATTTTTACTGGATGTCAAATTATAAATAGAAATGTATTTAAAAAAAATAGATCTAAAGTTTTTTCAATATCAATTATTTGGAATGAATTATTAAATAAAAATTTATTATATGGCTTTGAAAGTAAGTTAAAATTTTTACATCTTACTGATATAAAAATTTATAGAAATTTGACTAAAACTTAATTAAATTTTTAGCTCTCTCTTTATCTAAATATCTAGCATTTTTAAGTTTCGAATTTTTAAAATTTATTACAAGTGGATTTCCTGTTGGTATCTCTAATTCAGAAATTTTATCTTTATCAATATCGAATAAATATTTACAAAGTGATCTAATTGAATTTCCATGAGCTGAAATCAAAATATTTTTATTTATATTATTTTCAATATAAGACTTAAAATATGGAATAACCCTATCGTACGTATCTTTCAATGATTCTGTGTCTGGTATTTTCTCTCTAGGGATTGCATCATATATTCTTATATTCAGGGGGTGATATGGACTATTTTTATTTAATGGATCTGGTGGATTATCCCAAGATCTTCTAAATATATGAATTTGTTTTTCTCCTAATTTTTTTTTCATTTCGTCTTTATTAAGGCCGGTTAACAAGCCATAATGTCTCTCGTTAAGTTGCCAAGCTTTTACTATTTGGTTATCATTAATCCTTAAAGTATTTAAAATTAACCTCATAGTTTCAATAGATCTTTTTTGATAGGAACAATAAAAATGATCTAAATTAATACGCAATTCTTTTATTAATTCTCCTGCTTTGCATGCTTCTAATTTGCCATTAGCTGCAAGATCAATGTCTACCCATCCAGTAAATCTATTTTCTTTGTTCCATTCACTTTGACCATGTCTCACAAGAATCAAATAGCTCATAACACTTTTTTTTAAAATTATTTAAAATATTATCTAATTTTTAATTTATATATTAAAATAGTTTTGATACAATTAATTAAACAAGGATTAATAAATGAATTCATTTGAAGATAGAAAAAAAGGTTTTGAGAAAAAATTTGTTCATGATGAGGAAAAAGAATTTAAAATTTCTGCAAAAAAAAATAAGTTCCTAGGACAGTGGGCCGCAAAGATTATGAATATGAGCGAAGATCAAGAAAAAGAGTATATTCAATCTGTCATCAAAGCAGATTTTGCTGAGGTAGGAGATGAGGATGTATTTAGAAAACTAAAGGAAGATCTAAAAAATTATAAAGTCGAGGATCAAGAAATAAGAGATAAAATGAAAGTCTTTTATGAAAATGCAAAAAATGAATCTAAATAATTAAAAATTATTTATTAGTGATTGATACAAAAAAAATTATTTTTATATTATTGCTTTTTTTAATTTCATCTTGTTCTTCAATTCCAAAAAATACTTCTAATAGCTGTTCAATTTTCTCTGAAAAATATTTATGGTATAAACATGCCAAAAAAGCAGAGCAGAAGTGGGGAACCCCAATAAGTTTACAATTAGCTATTATTAAAATGGAGTCAGATTTTGATATGCTAGCGAAACCGCCTAGACAAAAAATATTCAAAGTCATTCCTTATAAGAGGCCATCAAGCTCATTCGGGTATTCTCAAGCAGTAAAAGGAACTTGGAGACAATATAAAAATGAAACAGGCAATAAATTAGCAATAAGAAATAGATTTAAAGATAGTGTTGATTTTATAGGATGGTATACAAATAAAACAAAAAGAATATTGAATGTACCATTATCAGACTCATACAGACAATATATTGCTTACCATGAAGGATGGGGAAACTTTAAAAATTATAAAAAAAACCAGAAAGTTATGTTGCTTGCTAAAAAAGTTGATAAATATTCAAATAAATTTAAGTCTCAATTAAAAAAGTGCAGTAGATCACTTAATAGAAACAAGTATATTTTATTTTAATTTATTTGTTTATCTAGTTCTATATCCACAGAGTCTATTCTTTTTGTATTTTTCGCAAGAGCCATATACATCGTAGGTGTTACATATAACGTAAAGAAGGTGGATATAATCATTCCTCCTAAAATTGTACATCCTACTGCGAGTCTCGAACTTTCTCCTGCGCCTGGTCCAATATTTCCTATTACTAATGGTATCATGGCAATCATGGTACTCAATGAAGTCATCATTATAGGTCTAAATCTTAATTTACATGCTTCTTTTACAGAATCTAATACATTCTTACCTGTAGTTCTTATTTGATTAGTATAGTCAACAATCAGAATACTATTTTTTGTAGATATGCCAATAAGTATTACAAGTGCAATTTGAGAGAATATATTAATTGAGCTATTTAAAAACTGTATGAATACTAGTCCCCCAAATACTGCAAGTGGAACTGTTAACATGATTATAAAAGGATGGATAAAAGAATTAAATGTAGCTGCCATTACCAGATAAGCCGTTAATAGTCCTAAAGCAAAAATAATGTAAAGTTCATTTGTTGTTTCTTTAACCTCCTCTGACTCCCCTTTCCATGTAATCTGGTTTGTAGGTGCAATTTCTACCATAATGTTCTCAAGATAATTGATTGCATCAAATAAAGAATAATTTTCATTAATATTAGCAGATATGGTCACAGCTCTTTGTCTATCGTATCTAGATAGGATTTTTGTTGAACCCTCTTCCTTAAACTCAACAAGGTTTGAAAGAGATATTAATTCTTTCGTNGTATTAGATCTAACAAATATTTTACTTAAACTTTCTTTATCCTTTCTGTCAGAAAGGTACTGCTGTAAAATAATTGGATACTCTTTTCCTAATTTATTGAATGTCGTAACCCTTTTTCCTCCATACATCGTTTCAAGTGTTTGCCCAATCGACTGTGTAGAAATACCTAAATCTTTTGCTTTATTTTTATTAATNATAAGCTTAACCTCAGGTTTATTCCTACTAAAATCTGATTCTATTCTGGAAAGACCTCTGTTTCTTCTTAGTTTATTTATTACTTCATTTTGAATTTGCTCTAATTCCTCGTAAGTGCTTCCCAAAATTACCATCTGCACAGGTTTGTTGTAATTAGAAACTCTTATTGATTGAGGAGATATTGGAAATGCTAAGGTTTGAGGCACAGTCACAATTTTACCTATTGCTTGTCTCATAATTGTCATAGCGTCTTGTTTTCTATCTTTCCAGTTATCTAATAGTGCAATNATTATAAAACTATTAAATGAATTTGCAGATCTTCCAAATCCAGGAACACGCATTATAAATCTGNCATATTCNCTATTTTCAGCTTTAAGCAAAGGCAGTAATCTTTTTTCTACTTCTTGTGCTCTTTTTTGAGTGTAATCAAATGANCTTCCTTCATCTGTAAANCCTANAACTAAATANACACCNCTATCTTCTTTTGGCAAAAGCTCTTTANNTGTNTATTGNTANAGNNCTGCNGAACCNNCAATTATNAGNANTATNAAANTNATAATAGTTTTTTTNTTATTNACCCAATAATCTAAAGTNTCTTCATAAAAAATNGAAAAANTNTTAAANAATTTNTTNAATATTCNTACAAAAAAACCAGNNTTTTNTTTCTTATTTAAAAATTTACTTCCNAACATAGGAGANAATGTTANNGCNACAAATGANGATATNACAATTGCAAATGANANTGCNATTGCAGTNTCTTTAAANAGNGTNCCAGCTATACCTTTNATAAANATTAATGGNANNAANACNGCAACTAAAATTANNGTAGTNGCAATNATTGCAAATGTAATTTGTTTTGATCCTTTATANGCNGCNACTAANGGNGATTCNCCNTTTTCTATNCTTCTATAAATNGCNTCAGTCATAATTACNGAGTCATCNGTNATTATTCCNATTGCNAAAATNAAACTTAACAGNACAAAAATATTTATTGATAAATCNAATAAATATATACCCAAGAATGATGCAATCAAACTTACCGGTAAAGCTACCGCTGGTACAATTACTGCTTTGATATTACCTAAGAACAAATAAATAATAATTACTACAAGTACAAATGCAATACCTAATGTCTTGTAAACCTCATTTATTGCAGCTTGAATATATGTTGCTCTATTAAAAGCAATTTCTAAATTTAAACCTTCGGGTAAAGTTTTTCTTACTTCAACTATTTTTTTCTTTATTTCATTTGAAAGTTCAACTGTTGAGGCGCCACTTTTAGCATATATACCAATTCCGACTGTTTTTAGATTTAGGTCACTTTTACTTTGAGCTTTAAATAGTGTTTTTTCTGAAACAGGACCAAATTCCACATTTGCTACATCTGATAACCTTACTATTTTATTTTTTGTAATTTTTACTGGTAAAAATTTTAACTTCTCTAAATTATTATATGATTTGTCTAAATTTATTGTTAAATCAATATTATCTGCCTCTAATGTGCCAGCAGGAAGACTTACATTTTCATCTCTAAATGCCTTTTCAACTTCCTGGACTGTCAAATTATTTGCTGCTAGTTTGATAGGATCTATCCACACTCTTACGCTTAAATCCCTAAGCCCACCAGTACGAATTCTTCCAACATTTTTAACACTTGAAAAACTGTCTACTAAATATCTTTCTACATAGTCCCCTAACTCTATGTCAGACCAAGTTGCAGAGGAAACTGATAACCACATCGTAGTCGTAAAACCTGCAGCTTGCTTTAATATTTGAGGGGCATCAGACTCAGATGGTAGATTATCCACAACTCTTGCTACTCTTTCTCGAATATCGTTAGCAGCATCATCTAAATCTATATCAGTATCGAATTCAATATTAATCCTGGAGCCGCCATTTTCAGAAATTGAATCTATGTTTTTTATACCTTCTGCTCCTCCAATGACATCCTCTAAAACTTGGGTTATTTCCTGATCTACGATAGGTGCTGATGCTGACTTATAATCCACTTTGACTTGAACAACAGGTGGTTGTAAACCATCAGGTAATTCCCTTGTTGGTAATTCAAAGTAAACAAATAATCCAAAAACAACTAGTATTAATGAAAACACACAAGATACTACTGGTCTTTTAATACTTAACTCTGTGATAAACATTTACTTTTTTATTGGTTTAATTTTTCCGTTAGGTCTAACTTTCTTTAGACCTTCTGCTGCAACCAAATCTCCAATGCTGAGACCTGAAATTACTTCTAACATCCCATCTCTTCTTATTCCTACTACTACTTCTGTTTTTTTAGCGGTGTTTTTTTCATCTATTAAATATATGAAAACTTTATCTCCCTCCATCATTACACTTGTATCAGGCACGCTCATTGAATTTCTTTCATTGTAATTAATTGATACTTCTAGCAAAGATCCTGAAAGAAGTTCGTATTTAGGATTTGGCAATTTTATTCTTGTCGGTAAGGATCTTTTATCTGTATTTATACTGCTAGCAATAGAATCTACTTCACCTGAATATATTTTATTAGTTCCTGAAAATTTAAGCTCTACATTCAACCCCTCTCTGACAAAGGGTGCAAATGTCTCTGGAATATCTACATCTATAAAAAGCTCTCTTGTATCTTCTAGATTTACAACAATAGTGCTCTCTGAAACATCTATATCTTTTGAAAAATCTCTTTTTCCAATAATACCATCAAATGAAGCAGTAATATTTCTATTTTTAAGTTTTGCTATTATGTCTCCTTTTTTAACCTTAGTATTAAACTTTATAGGTTCCAATATTTCATATTTCTCAATATTATAGGATTTCATCTTGGCAGGTACAGCAGTGCCAAATGTTTCAATTTTATTTTCAAATTTTTTCTGCTTAACAGTTTTAACAATAATCCCTGGCGGTGGTATTTTACTGAATTTTTTTTTGAAGTGGTTACCAATCATTGTTCTTGCAACTACTACTGAAATAATTATTATAAAAAATATTATTATTGCTGATGCTATTTTTGTTGATCTTTTCATAAATTAGATTTTTCCATATTCTGCCCAAGAGCCATCATAAATGACTGGGTCATATTTATTATTTACCATAGAATATGCAAGTGCCAAAACGCAAGCAGTTACACCAGATCCACATGAAAATACGTATTTATTGCTATTTTCACCTAAATTATCATAGAATATATCTTTCAGTTCATCCTTATTTTTAAATGTATTATTATCATTAATTAAAAGCTTAAATGGCAAACATTTTGAGCCAGGTATATTACCGCTTCTAACATTTTTTCTTGGATCAGGTTCTTTTCCATCAAATCTCGCTTTAGATCTCGCATCTATTAAAAGAAAATTATTATCTTTAATGTTATCATTAATTTGATCAATATTTTTCACTAATTCTTTTTTCTCTCTTGCCTGATATCTAGACTTTATTGGTTTGCTATATTTAATTGTTAAACTTTTATTTTCTAATTTCCATTTTTTTAATCCACCATCCAAAACGCTAACTAGATTTTGATCATGACCAAAATAAATAAAATTATACCAACATCTACATGCACTTAATACATCAGAATTATCATAAATTATTATTCTATCTGAATTGGTTATTCCAAGATTTGATATAATTTTCTCCCATTCAACTTCAGATGGAAGCATATGTGGTAAATCACTATTTTGATTTGAAAATTTATCTAAATCAAAAAAAATAGATCCTGGTATGTGCTCTTTCAAAAATTCTTCATTTCCATCACGCATTTCTGACATCAGGTGCCAAGAACAATCTATAATTTTTACTTTTTCTAAATTTTCACTTAACCAGTTGGTAGAAACAATTGACAATTTTATCTCTTTTCTAAATATTTTTGATGATATTCTTCAGCTGTGCAGTAATTTTTTAATAAAGAAACCTTTGTCACAACTCTTCCTGAAAGCCTTTTATTTTCCTCATCCATAACTCTCATTGCAGTTTCTTTTTGTTCTTCATTTAGATAAAATATTTCACTTCTATATTGTGTACCAAAGTCTGGACCTTGTGAATTTAATGTCGTTGGATCATGAAATTGAAAAAAATATCTAATTATATCTTCAAAACTTATAATTTTTTCATCGAATTCTAACTTTACTACTTCTGCATGATTAGTATTTCCAGTACAAACTTCTCTATAAGTTGTTTGTTTAGTTGTTCCTCCACAATAACCAACCTCTGTCCTGATAATACCATCAAGTTTGCTAAACCTAATTTCTGGACCCCAAAAACACCCTAAACCTAATACTGCTATTTGCATTGATAAAAACTATAATTGATTTAAAGATAATCTTATGTTGCGCAAAAATCAATTGGGCTTTTTCTACATGTTCATATCTGTATGCACTTTTTCAGTAATGGACATAATTGTAAAATGGTCTGATGCATACCCTGTTGGCCAAGTACTATTTTTCAGAGACTTATTTGGTATGGTAGTCATATCTTTTTTAATACCTAAAAACAGATTTTCTGATTTTTACAAAACAAGTAGACCTTTATTGCATTTCAAAAGATGTGCAGCAGGATTAATAGCAATTGTGGCTATTTTTGTAGCTTTGAGAAACTTACCATTAGCTACAGTAGTTAGTATTTCATTCGCAGCACCAATATTTACGACAATTATGTCGATTTTTTTTCTAAATGAGAAAGTAGGACTGTATAGATGGATGGCAGTGCTTGTTGGTTTTATTGGCGTAATAATAATCTCAGAACCTGGACTGAATTCACTTAATTTATTTTATATTTATCCAATAATTTTTTGTTTAGGACTTTCCTATGTTTCAATTACAATAAGACAATTATCCTCAACAGAACCTGTATGGTTGATTGGTTTTTTTTTCTCATTTGCAATTACAATTTTTAGTTTATTTACATTTTATCAAGACTGGATATTACCGAGCATTTTTGATTTTATACTTTTATCTTCTATAGGATTTTTAGGAGGGTTAGCGAACTTATGGTTGACACAATCATACAAATATTCTGAGGTTTCCTTAGTTACACCTTTAAAATATCTAGCATTAGTTTTTGCCATCGTTTTTGGTTATTTTATCTGGCAAGAGGTTCCTACATTAAAAACTTTGTTAGGTGCAATATTGGTTATTTTTTCATCATTTATTATTTTTAAAAGAGAGTTAAATTTGAAAAAACATATTTCGGTAGTTAGACATGACTAAACCACCAAGTTATTGGAAAAAGGGTAAAATATTTTTGTCTAAAAAAGATAAAGTATTAAAAGGATTAATTAAACAATATCCAGATAATCACTTAACAACACGAAAAGATATTTTTTTTTCATTGTGTAAAAGCATAATTGGTCAACAAATAAGTATTGCAGCAGCTGACTCAGTTTTTAAAAAATTTAAAATAAAGTGTAAGGGTAAAATTAATCCAAAAAATGTAAGTAAATTGAAAAGTACTGAACTAAGAAAGTGTGGATTAAGTAAAATGAAAGGTAGAGGCATTAAAGAGTTATCTAAAAAATTTTTAAATAAATCTTTTGATCCCAAAAAAATATATAAAATGAATGACGAAGAAGCTATTCTATATCTCTCAGAGCTTAGGCAGATTGGGAGATGGTCGGCAGAAATGATATTACTATTTACCTTAAATCGTTCAAATATTTGGCCGATACAAGATATTGGTTTGTTAAGAGCTATTTCTAAAAATTATAAAAAAAGTTATTTACCACCAGAAAAATTTATCAAACTGTTGAAAAAAAGATTTTCACCATATTGTTCAATAGCTACATGGTATTTATGGCGTTCAATTGATGACGAACCTATTCAATATTAAAGCCTTCTATTACCTGCATATGTCTTTTGGTTGTATGTTTGGCCAAGGCCCAGCCTGCTTGGTATTCCTTAGAGTTATGACACTCAATAGCTTTTTCATAGTTTGGAAATTCCCACACCACTGTTCGTTGGAAATCATCTCCATCATAAGTTTGATGTTTCCCTCCTCTTATTAATGGAGTTCCTCCATAACTTTTAATAATAGGCACAACTGTTTCAGCATATTTTTTCAGATTTTCCTGGTTTTCTACTTTAATGTATAAACTTATCCAATAAGCTTTCATATTTACATCCCTTCAAATATTTTATGTTCTCTTATAACACTTCCTTCAAGAAATTTACGAGCTTCTTTATAATCCTCTGAGTTGTAGCATTTTTGGGCGGTATCGAAATCAGGAAACTCAGCTAAAGAAATCCTTACGCTTTTTTCACCTTCAGTGGCTATACTATTGTCACTTCTTGCTAAAATTTTACCTGAAAATTTTTCAACCGTTGCTTTTGCTCTAAGGCCATATTCTTTGATATTATCCATATTATTCATCTCTTTATATATTGCTATCCAATATCCTTTCATATTTCTCCTTTTTAATTTTTTTTTTTTATGATACCAAATTTTAGTGTCAGAAAAATTAATAATTAGCTTTGAAGAATATTTGGACACAGTTGAAAAATTAGCTGTTGAAATCCATAAAAATTTTAAGCCAACAGTTTTAGTTGGAATCATGAGAGGTGCTGCACCTATAATAGATATTCTGTCAAGAATAATGAAACTTCCTACAGCCTATGTTGTTATTCAAAGTTATTCAGGAGATGGAATGGAAGACAAGCAAGGACAACTAATATTTGCAAGAGATATAAGTTCAATAGCAAATGAAAAAGATTTTAAAAATGTTTTGTTAGTTGATGATTTATCAGACACAGGATTGACTTTAAATAAAAGTATTGAATGGTTAAAAAATTATGACCCAATAAAAAATTATATTAAAGATGTTAAAACCGCATGTTTGTGGAAAAAAAAATCTTCAACTTTTACCCCGGATTATTGTCCTATTAGACTTAATAATGATCCATGGATAGTTCAACCAACAGAACATTATGAAGAAGTGAATATTGATGAAATTTTAAATAAACAAAAAAAGGGCTAGAATATTTTCTAGCCCTTTAATTTTTTACTATTACGCTACTGCGAAGCTTATTACACTCAATACAGCAATTATCCATATTGCTGGAGAAGTATCAGAAGCTTTGCCTGTTAACAGTCTTATTAATGCATATGATACAAATGCTAAGGCAATACCATTGCTTATACTATAAGTTAAAGGCATTGCTATCATTGCTAAAATTGCAGGAGCAGACTCCCCAATATCATTCCACTCTATATCTGTAATATTTCTCACAAAGAGAACAGAAACAAAAAGTAAAGCAGCACCATCTATTTGTTTTGGCAGGCTAGTGGCAAGTGGCGCAAAGAATATGCACGCAAGAAACAGAACACCAATGACAAGCGACGTCATTCCTGTTTTTCCACCAGCTTTTACTCCAGCTCCAGACTCTACATAACTGGTAACCGTGGTTGTACCCATCATCGCACCAGCAACAGAACCGACACTATCTGAAAGCATTGCTTTATTAATGTCCTGAACTTTTCCATCTTTGCCAACCTTACCAGCAACGTTTGCAACTGATGTAAGTGTTCCAGCTGTATCAAAGAAATCAATAAACAATAAAGTGAAGATTACAGTAGACATTCCTGCGGTCATAGCTGCAGACAGATCAAACTCAAAAAGATAAGTCATTGGTGGTGGAGCACTTGCAATTCCATTAAATTTAGCAAGACCGGTCACCCAAGAAATAATACTAAATAGTAAAATACCAATAATAATATTTCCTTTTACTTTCATCTTTTCTAAAACACATATCACTATGAAAGTAGCACATCCTAATAAGACTAGTGGGTTACTTAGATCTCCAAGCTGAACTAGGGTAACTGGATTGTCTACAACAACTTCCATGATCTGAAGACCAATTATTGCTAAAAATAATCCAATACCTGCTCCTATTCCAAGTTTTAAACTTTTTGGAATTGAGTTAATCAGCCAAGCTCTTATTGGCGTTAATGAGATTATCAAGAATAAAACACCGGCAACTAAAACTGCACCTAAAGCTTGTTGAGGTGTATATCCCATACCAGCACAAACTCCAAAAGCAACAAAAGCATTAATCCCCATTCCCGGGGCAAGACCTATTGGCCATGTCTTACCATAAAAAGCCATTATGAAACATGCTAATGCTGTTGCAAGTATTGTGGCGGTATACACTGCTCCGAAATCAAAAAATCCTGCATCGGGTCCAGCAAATTCACCAGACAAAATAAAAGGATTTAAAAACATAATATAAGCCATTGTTAAGAAGGTCGTCACCCCCGCAATAACTTCTGTTCGGAAATCTGTTTTATGTTTTTTATAGTTAAAATAATTATCTAACATTAGTTTCCTCCTAAAAGTCTCTCTTATTCGATTCTTTATTAAATTTCGTGAAATTAGATTGAATTGTTAACACTTTTCAACCTGAAGGTTTATATTCTGCCTTAATTTTGTTATTATATTTCTTAATGATATTTTTTATGAAAATTAAATTAATTTTAATATCTTTCTTAGCCTTAATTATACTCTCTGGGTGTCAGACGATTAAAAAAAAATCTGATGAGGTTGCTGAAAAAGAAAATGAGAGGTTTGGACAGTTTGTTGGAAAAGGTGTAACTGAACTTAAACTAGAGCTAGGCGCACCAAAAGAAGATTTTATAAATAATCTTGGTAATGAAGTTTTGGTTTATAAGACAAAAAAATATGGAATTCCTTGCGAGAGAAAGTTTGAAATTAATACTACTGGCACTGTGATTGGTTTTAGCTCTAGCGGGTGTATTTAAGTTATCTTTATTTCAAAAAAGTTACCTGTGGGGATAATCCCCACAAGCAAGGTTTTACTTATTTAATCTCAATAAGTTTCTTTTTTTTATGATCTGGAATTATCCTTTCACAAGCAATAGTTAAAAGTCCATCTTTTAACTCAGCTCCATTTACTTTTA